>CAZPBV010000042.1:0-5963 GCA_964584675.1 uncultured Bdellovibrionales bacterium | reverse complement strand
GGTTTGAAGCCATCGCTCCTTTCCTCCCGCATCGGTAATTTTCTCTTCGGGAATGACTAGCTCGGTTTGCGAGTGGATTACGAAAGCATCATCGTTTCGAAAGTGAGTTACCTCCTCCACATGAGGATTAAAGTCCGCATCGGTTTTACCAACAATGTCCTCTACGGTAGATCCGTATGCCTCAGCGAGGGATTGATTCACCAGAAAAAACCGACCATCGACATCTTTGACGAAAATAAAGTTTGGGTCCGTATCTATAACTTTACGCAGGAACATTTTGCTCTCGCGCAGTTCCAGCTCGGCGCGTTTACGGGGGGATATGTCACGAATAACCCCCACGAAATCCCCGTCTCCTAAGGCAGTGAGCGACAGTTCATAGTCGAAAGCCTTACCGTCGATGGAACAGGCACTACCTTCAAATCGGGCGTGCCCATGTTTCACGAGATCGTGGCGCAGGCCGCGAGAGATGCGATGAAACTCCGTAGTGGGAAAGAGAGACTTCCAATCACGGCCAAGCAGCGTGTCTGCGCGCTGATAGCCGAAAAGAGTGGCGAATGCCTGGTTAGCGAAACGTATGCGTCTGCGATTGTCTACAATGGCTATGCCATCAAGAGCGGCCTCGATTGCTTTAGATTTGCGTGCCAGCTCGCATTCTATTCTCTTCTGTTCATACACTTCAAAGGTCATCGCGAGGGTATCCACCATACAACGGGCGAAGACTCTATCTTCAGGCCGAAAGCGTTTGGGCTCGCCTGACAAGTAGCTGATACACAGCACCCCTCGCAGAACACCATGCACCTTGAGGGGCAAGTCTATCATCGCCGAGATGGGGGAGCCGTTACATGATTGTAACTCTTGAATTAAGGGGTCGGATGCCCCGAAGTTTATGGACACTTCATCAAGTGAACGAATACGGGAGAAGTACAGTGGCGCGTCTTGGCGTCGAAGGTTGGCGCGCGCCGGTAGGCTAGCCGGCGCGCGTTCGTATAGATAGCGGCATGAGAGCTCGGAGGCGTCGGAAGAAAATAGCCAGACTGCCACCCTATCCGCAGCGAGTTTTTCCGCGGCATGTTGGAGTAAATCTCTGGTAGCACGATCAAAACTGGAGGGACTGGCCGTCTCACTAGTTGCAAGTTTTATGAGCAATGTGCGGGCTTCTGCAAGGCAGTCGGGCCGTGTTGTTCGAGAGGATGAGTTTTTTCGGAAAGTACCGGCGCGCTCGTAAAGGAGCATGAGAGCCGCGAAAAGAGCAATGACTAGCAAGGTAACGAGCATGCTGTGATACTCGATGCGCGGTGATAGTTCCCCTCGAGAGATGTCAAAAAAAAGAATGGTAAGTAGTAGGAGACTGGCAAAAATGAGAAGGTAGAGAGACCGTGAGCGAGTTGTTGATGGCAGGTGGTTCATGACCGTATGACCGATAAAAGGTGCCAGACATTTCAGGGAAAGATAGCCCCGAAGCTTCGTAAAAAATTCCACTTGAAAAAAGGTTGAGAACCACAAAGAACCAGATAACGCGATAGAATCTGAAAAGATCGTAACACTCCATGTTGTGCCAACCGACAAAAAATTACTTCTGTAACTGACTTATTTTATTGTTCTTTTCTCGTCGCTCGCCAGTTGAGCGGTCTGTGCGGCAGCTGCTGCGCAGTAGGGGCCCGGAATAGCTATTTCTTCCCAACTTCCTTAAGGTATTCCCCGGCCCCCGTTTGCCCCTCTTTTTTTACGAGTTTAACGCGGACAGTTCCTTCCGCCGTGCTGCGATTTTCTTTGAGAAAAATCTTAATGACATCGGCGGTGAGAACGCTGCCGTCCTGCTGCAACTCAGGGTTTTCGGTGAGAGTGACGGTTGAACTTGGCGCATCGTACACCGCACGCTCCCCGGTTGCTCTAATCGTATCGCCTTTTGTCACAACCACATTGGTTAATGCGAGGAGTTGGTCTATCTGGTTGTTTTCCGTGTACTTGCCTTCCAGCGAACTTGAAGTAAGAATCATGTCTCCTTGACGCACTTCTACATTGCCGCTGTATACGAACGTGCGTTCCTCGGACTTAAGGGTGAGGGTGTCGGACTTAACATAGGTGGGAAGGTTTCCGAAATCACCATCGGCTAATTTGGTCGTGTCAAAGAAAGAGCCGGACCCCCTGGAAGTCGCACTCGATGAGGATTCAGCGGCCACAGATTGGTGCGACGAACCCGGGGCCAAAGTTTGTGCTGCTGCAGGGGCGCTGCTGAATGTGCAAATACTGATCAGACTAACAACTGTTCTTAAAACATTTCTCATTCGCTTTCTCCACCAACCGCGGCTGGTTGTTTCTGATTCATAGGTTGAACGATTGATGATACGCCCGAAGACAACCTAATTTCCTTGGTATCAAGTTGAACTTCCAATCCGGTGCCGGAAACGTCAACAGTATCGCTCTTAATCTGCACAAATCCTGGCGCTTGCACAATGTTCTCTCGCCTTACATAGGTCGCTGCCTCCGTGGTAACGGTGATCTTGCCGTCACGATCTACTCGAACGCCGCCTGATGTTTCGGCGCGAACAAGTTCTTGTCCTTCCAAGAAGAGGCGCGCCTTGCTGGCATCAAGTGATACCGTTTCACCCGATTTTTGGTAAACCCACAACTTAGCTTGGTCGAGGTCGATCGATGCCGACTCCGCCAGGTATCGACCTTGCAATGCTTCAACTTCCCAAAGCTTTTTGCCGTCCTTTACCTCGCTGCGATGAAACTTGTTAAGTACGACCTCGGTTTTTGGTATCGAGTCGGCATTGGCCGCCGAAGCCGACACCGTTGGGACAGGCGAAAGGGCCGTCGGCGAGTCGGTGTCTATTATCTTAACCGGAATAGCAGCTCTTCCCCGCACGAGGATAGCGGCGGTGCTAAAGAAGAGCACAATACTTCCGATGGCAATCACCATACTTTGGGATTTTGTTAGCCGCATAATGCCATGTAAGTGAATTCTACATTCCCCGCAGGTAACAGATCTTTTCAAGAAGGGGCGATACCGCATCGAGGGTGAGCATGCTTGGCCCATCGGATGGCGCAGCATCGGGATTATCATGGCACTCGATAAATAGCCCGTCGATACCGACGGCCGCAGCGCCGCAGGCGAGAGGGGCGACATACTGGCGATTTCCGCCGGAAGCTCCTTGGGCTCCTCCCATTTCCTGCACGCTATGGGTTGCGTCAAAAACAACGGGATAGCCGGTATCCCGCATAATTAGAAGGGATCTCATATCAACCACAAGATCGCGGTACCCGAAGCAGGTGCCACGCTCGCAGAGCAGGATGTTGTGGTTCCCGGTTGATGCAATTTTTTCTGCTACATGACGCATGTCAGATGGATGAAGGAATTGGCCCTTCTTGACGTTGATGGCCTTACCGGTGCGGCCAGCGGCAAGCAGAAGGTCGGTTTGGCGACACAGGAAAGCCGGGGTTTGCAAAACATCGACAACAGGGGACGCGAGTTGAGCCTGTTCGGGGGAATGAATGTCCGTCAGGACCGGTATGCCTACCTGCCTTTTTATCTCGGATAGAATTTTGAGGCCATCCTCAATGCCGATGCCACGTTTCCCGCCGAGGCTCGTTCGGTTTGCCTTGTCGAAGGATGACTTAAACACAAGATTGACGGGAAATTGGAGACAAATAGATTTGAGAGTTTGGGCAATGGAGAGACAGTGCTCCAAAGATTCAATTTGGCACGGTCCGGCAATGAGCAAAAGCTTTTCTCCGCGTCCGGCCGAAATGGCGTCGGATATGCGCACGTTTCGAGAATTCACCAGGTAATATTACGAATTTGAGGCCGACTCTTCAACTGAGTCGGAAATCATGCCCATTCGAGCCGACTTTCGCTCCGATCGGCTATCAGTTCCTTTGCGCGAATTGGTCTGCGAGGGCTCGCGAGACCGTCTGTCGCCGTTTGAACTTGGATCCGTCTCATCCAAAGTCAGCTGAGAAGATGAATTTCGTTTTGAGCCTGTTCGCTGAGAACCATCAGTCCCTTTCTGAACTGTCGGCCGCTGATTGCCTTCTTTCGAGTTACGGTACTCGAGAGCTGCTCCCGCAAAAGCCCGAAAAAGAGGGTGGGAGTGGCGGGGGGAAGACTTAAATTCCGGATGGAATTGAACCCCAACGAACCATGGGTGGTCATTGAGCTCGATAATTTCAACCAACGTGCCGTCAGGAGAGGCTCCGGAGACCACAAGGCCGGCATTCTCCATATCTGCTCGAAAAGCGTTGTTTACCTCATAGCGATGGCGATGACGCTCGCTAATCTCCTCTTCGCCGTAAATTTTGCGCACCAGGGTGCCCTTCTTGAGAACGCATGGATAGGCGCCAAGCCGCATGGACCCTCCTTTCCGTTCAACCTTTCTCTGATCTTCCATGATATGGATGACAGCTTGAGACGAACGCTCATCAAATTCAGCGCTCGTTGCCTTTGTCAGAGAGGTAAATGAGCGGGCGAACTCTATGACCGCCATTTGGAGACCCAAACAAATGCCAAGGAACGGAATCTTTTGTTCGCGCGCATACCTGACAGCTAAAATTTTTCCTTCGCTGCCGCGAGATCCAAATCCGCCGGGGATAAGAATTGCGTCGATGGTGCTATGACTCAAATCGCCGCATGCCGGAGACGCAGAAGGGGCGCTGGGAGTGCCCTTCGATGAGTCTGTCAGGGATTTTGAAAGAGCCGCCTCAATGCCGATTCGCTCGATTTCTTCGCTATCAACGTAGATGATTTCAACCCGGCAATCGTTAACAAAGCCGCTATGGGTGAGCGCTTCGCTCAAACTTTTATAACTCTCCGTCAATTCCACGTACTTGCCGACCATGGCAATCTTTATCACGCCATTCTTGGGGCGTTCAAAGGTTCTAACTATTTTTTCCCATGGCTTTAAATTGGGTGCGCCGGTCCAAATATGGAGATGTTCCACAATTTGTTGATCAAGTCCTTCGGCGTGCAGGGCTAAAGGTAACTGATAAATGGTAGGCACATCCCAGGAATTGATTACACAGTCCTCATCAACATTACAGAAAAGGCTAATCTTCTTTTTCAACTTTTGGTCGAGCCGCTCTTCTGAGCGGCAAATGATAATACCGGGCATTATTCCGAACCCGAGCAGCTCCTTAACCGAATGCTGAGTTGGTTTTGTTTTGTACTCATTGGCAGCGGAGATATAGGGAACCAGAGTAACGTGAATGTAGAGTGTATTTTCAGTTCCGCACTCTGCCCGCATCTGCCGAATTGCTTCGAGAAAAGGCAAGCTTTCGATATCCCCGACCGTTCCTCCAATTTCCACAATACAAATGTCGCTGCCGACAGCGGCAGAAAAAATGCGACGCTTTATTTCATCTGTAATGTGAGGAATTACCTGGACCGTCCCTCCCAGATAGTCACCTCGCCGCTCATTGGCAATCACCGTTTCATACACTTGGCCGGTGGTAAAATTATTTGCCTTGGACATTTTCGATTCAATAAAGCGCTCGTAATGTCCAAGGTCCAGATCTGTTTCGGCGCCGTCATCGGTGACAAATACTTCGCCATGTTGAAACGGGCTCATGGTGCCTGGATCAACATTAATATAAGGATCAAGCTTGAGGGCGTTAACTTTAAGGCCCCTGGCCTCGAGAAGAGCGCCAATAGAGGCGCACGATAATCCCTTCCCAATGGAGGAGACTACGCCCCCCGTCACAAAAATAAACTTGGTGGGCCTCGCCTGCATTACACCTCCATTACGCCGAGCAACCTTTGGCAATCAAAAGCCGCCTTTATTCATTATATGCTACCTGATTTTTAATCTAAATAAAGGCGGGGGAAAGTCGAAAAATCAGCAATTTTTTGTTGGTCTTCCAGATGGCTGGATAGCTTGAAAATATTCAATGTTTTCAAGCCCTACCATCGAGGTGTCTGACTCCGAAATGCCCTCCTGGCATTTCGTCGTATGCTCCAAGCTTCG
>CAZPBV010000041.1:9763-14699 GCA_964584675.1 uncultured Bdellovibrionales bacterium | reverse complement strand
TCACCCTTATCATCAGAGAAGGTGAGGCGATGCAATATCTTAACCAGCGATGGAAATAGCTGCTTTTGGATGTAGTGCTTAAAGGTCGTTGATTGCAGCGATCTCGTAGCACCTTGAACCCTACCGATTAAAAGATGAATGTGGAGTGCTTTGCTCTTGCTGCGCTCCATAACCACGAAGAATGGAATCTTTGTGCTGGTGCGTTTCCCTGCGACTGCACGTTGAAGCTGAAAAGTAATACGTCGGCAAATACCTTCACAGGTGACCTCATCGCTTACCTTGGATACAAAAGTGATCGTCGCAAATAAGATCGGATCAATCTTGGAAACCGCTGATTGAAGCTCTGAATAGATTTCAAGTCGAGGGTCGTTTGGAAAGTGCTTCTGAACCTCTTCTAGATAAGCACGGGTTGATAAATGTTGATCGTCGTCAAGCATGGAGCGGAGAACCTCATAAAAACGCTTTATTTATGTACAGTATTTATACAACGGAACTGCTTTCTGAATGATGCGTTGGAAGATCTGCAATTTATAGCGTGCTCAAGGGTAGCTCTATTGAAATACCCTTGAGCTATAGATTACTGAGCATCGATATCGATCTTAATACGCTATGTCAGCACTTTCGTCGGTGTAACCCACCTCTGACTTGTAATCTTCAACTGACATCTCAACAAAGCTGTAACCAGTCGCTTCTTGAAGCTTGAGGTAGCTGATGACTGTCTGTTGGTCTTCGTAGTACCTCAAATATTCACACAATACCTCAGCAGGTTCTTTGTCTAGCAAACATTCGTCGCTGAGAAAGTAAGCTGCTTTATCAATCTCATTAAGCGTTTCAAAAAGCTGACGAATGTCTTCGCTAGCTTTCTTTATAGACTTAAAAAAGCAGGGTTTCTTGACTATCTTCTTGATTTTCTTACTATTTTTGTTCTTCGTCATGTTAACTACCTAATTTAATTAAACAATTAAAACCAGCACCGTATCTGAACTACTGTTCATTTACTTGCTAATCTTGGAAACAAGAGCTAATGTTTATTTGTAAACATAACGATTGTCTCCATACTAAGTAATATACCAAGTTTGTTTCCATGTGTCCAGTAAAATAGAACGGAGTTGTAAAAATACGAAATCTTCGTAGTGTTATGAGAGGTTGATATGAATGTTTTCGCATACTTACGAGTTAGCACTTTAAAGCAGGCTGAAGATGGAATGTCTATCGAAGTTCAAGAACAGCAGGTGGAAGCGTATGCGAACCTTCACAATCTGAGTGTAAAGCACTGGCGACGTGACCGTGGAGTATCGGGTTCTATACCCCTAGCTGAACGTTTCAGCGGAAAGATACTGCTCGAAGAGGTTCAGTCAGGTGATGTCATTATCGCTGCTAAGTTAGACCGCATGTTCAGAAATGCTCGTGATGCTCTGAACACCCTTGAGCACCTCAAGAATAAGGGTGTCTCTCTTCACTTCATCGACCTTGGAGGTGATGTCTGTAACGGTATCGGTAAACTTGTTTTCACCATTCTCTCAGCAGTGGCAGAGCAAGAACGCACCCGTATCAGGGAGCGTATCTCAGAAGCCAAAGAAAAGATGAGATCTGAAGACCGTTATCAGGGTGGAAAGATACCCTTTGGATACCGTGTGGATTCAGAAGGAAAGCTGGTGGAAGACGAACTTCAGCAACGATGCTTAAAGTTCATGAAGGTTCAGCGTGATGAAGGGCATTCATACCGTGAGATCAGCAAACGGTTAATGACTGAGCTTGGAGTTAAATTGTCGCACTCTGGGATACAGAAGATTTTGAAGGGGATCAGGAAGACGGTGTAGAAGACGATACTAATACTTAATAATTTTGCTGATTTGGGGTATATTCACCTCAAATGCTGAAGCAAGGGCAAATTATTAGGTTGGTCAATGACTACATAGGAGTTCAAGGGGGCTACCTAGGTGATTTCTCATACCGAACACATGAAGATTTTTACCCCTGCTATTGTGAGCTAGATATAAATCCAAACGATTATGAAGGCACAACCCGTCAGCGCTTCATTGCAATTCTTTCTAAAGCGTCACCGCAACATCAGGCGAAGATCATTCACGGTGTTTTTAAGAAATACCCCTGCGACCCTGCTACCGAACAAGACCAGAAACGAAAGGCGATCTATCTTGAATTGAGTGAACTCGCTGGCAGACTAGAGAAGAGTGAGATTTCGGTAAAAACTCATAATTTCTCAGATAAGGCGATTGTCTTTCATGCTTTGCAAGATGCGGAGGTCTTACTCAGAGAGCGAGGTGCAAAGTCTGCTTTAGATAGAGTGCACACTGCAATTCACGGATATCTCAAAGCTCAGTGCGAGCAGAACAATATTCAAATTTCTCGGGATGCAAATATTATCGAGTGCTTCAAAGCATTGCGGAGCTCGCATCACGCATTTCAGTCATTAGGTGCACACGAGCAAGAAGTTAAAAAAATGCTGAATGGGCTAAGTTCGGTTCTTGATGCTCTTAACAATCTGCGAAACAGAGCTAGCTTGGCTCACCCGAATGAAAATGTTTTGGATGAAGCGGAAAGTCATTTAATGATTAATAGCGCTAAAACCATTCTGAGATACATTTCTGATCGCATTGATGCGCAGCAAGTAAATTTGAAAACTGAACCTGTTTATCAGATAGCGGGCAATGACCATGATATTCCTTTTTAGTGAGGGCTCTTATTGATGAACCAACAGCAAATAAAGGAGAAGCTCAGGAAGTTCTTAGATGAAAACTCACAACGCACACTTGTATTGAAAGGCAGATGGGGGGTGGGAAAGACGCATTTCTGGCGTGAATTCATCTACGATTATCAAAGCTCAAACGCTCCCAATCAAAACTTTAAGCTTCCCTTTTGCAAGAACGCCGGCGCTCGCTCATATGCTTATGTTTCCCTATTCGGCGTTTCTTCATTGAATGAACTTAGAGGGCGAATATTAAGCTCTGCTGGTGGGGTGAAAGGTTTTGCTGTAGGCGCTGGCAAAATGCTCGGTCCACTAGTTCAAAAGGGTGTTAGCCTGAATATACCGTCGATAGTTTCAGGTTGGCTCACCGAAACATTAATAAAGAACTTTATCATTTGTTTTGACGATCTGGAGCGCAAAAATCCACAACTGAAGTTAGAGGAAGTTCTTGGGCTTATTGACTACTTAAAGAACGAGAAGGGGTGTCATTGCATCGTCGTATTCAATGAAGATGAATTGAAAGATGAAGCTGAAAAGCTAAAAAAGTATCGGGAGAAGGTTGTTGATGTTGAACTAACTTTCAACCCTTCATTAGATCGTAATTTCTCAATAGCTTTTAAGAACTTTAAAAATGGAGTTGAGAAGGACGCTATTCTGCACGTGTTCTCAAAACTTCAGCGCACCAACATCAGAACGATGCTCAGAGTATCTTGGATGTTGGAGGCTTTTTCACCACTGCTATCATCATTTGAAGAACATCTTAGGGCGCAGTTGGTTAGGCAAATGACGATGCTTGCGGTTTTCTACTACGAGAACGGAGATCTATTTGTGCTTGAGGATCTCAAAAACGCTCATTGGCTCGCAATGCAATTGAGTGATCGAATGGACTCTAAGAATGGGAAGAAAGACGACGTAGACCCGAAAGAACTGGCGTTCCAAGAATTGATTTATAGAGCAGAGTTTACCCCGCATGACTTGGACCCAGTCTTTTACCAATATCTCGCTGACGGCTTTGTAGATCAGGGAAAAGCTAAAGCTCTTATTGAGAAGTGGTCTAAGAATGTAGAGCGTCAGAAAGTACAGATGGCTTTTCAAGAGCTTCAAGAAGCTACATGGGGAGGATATTGGATGAGTGAGGAGAACTTCTTCAGCAAAGTGGAAGCTCTTCTAAATGAGCATCTAAAAAATCTGACATTTGACGAATATACTGGGCTGATCACATTCGCTATCAAAATAAGATCGAACTTCCCCAAAGCGGAGTGGGATATAAAATTTGCAGACGGTAAAATCGAGTGGCTAGACCTTGATCAAATTGCTTCCTTTGAGACTTTGCACATCACCAATGACCAAAAGCAGAAACTGGAACAGCGACGGCAGCAGTTATTAAAAGAAAAGCCACTTGAGCAAGTGATAGAGAAGCTTTGTACTGGGGATAGTTGGTCACCTAGTGATTTTCGTTATATTGATGCGTACACAAGGGATGAACTCTTTGCGTATTTTACCGCAGAGATAAATCATCGTGGAGCTTCAGAAATTTCAATCCTGGCTGATCGTCTGCGAAGTTTAACCAAAGACTATGAACTAAGTGTTGCAAGGAAGCTAAAGAGCATTCTTGACCAGTTGTCGGCACGAAGCACCCTCGATGCTTTGCGAACAAATAAAGCGATGAAGAGAATTGATTTGGTCTTACAAGAGGCTGAACGGTTTCAAGTAGAAACTAATCTTGTTGCTAATTCAGGGTGAGACTTAGTTCTCACTTTGTTCTCATCAAAGCGCTTTGTTGCAATCTGATCTGGATTTGTTAATCTCGTGTGTGAACTGCGAACCTTAAAGATAGCAGGTGAGAACAGGTAATTTTGCTTTTGTATTCTCACCCTATTCTCACTGAGGAAACGTGTTTGTAAGTTGCTGAAATGAACTGACTTTCAGTTTACCCAAGCTTCTTAAAATCCTGGGGCTGAAAGGCCGTGCCGGTTCAAGTCCGGCGCTGGGCAGTTAACGTAGTTCGATAGATTAAGTAAGTTTTGACGGTTCGGCCGATCAAACACCTAAGCTTTTTTGACAAACTCTGACTTGAGTCTCATGGCACCTATTCCGTCGATTTTGCAATCGATGTTGTGATCGCCATCGACAAGTCGAATGTTCTTCACGCGTGTTCCGACTTTAACGACTGACGAACTTCCTTTTATTTTGAGGCTCTTGATAACGGTAACGGTGTCCCCGTCTTGG
>CAZPBV010000041.1:8240-9753 GCA_964584675.1 uncultured Bdellovibrionales bacterium | reverse complement strand
GGCTTCTTTTCCCCACTCATGCGCGCATTCCGGACATACGTAAATCAACCCATCTTCATAGGTAAGCTCGGAGCCACATTTTGGGCATGGTGATAAACCAGTCATAAGGAACTCACTGCATAAATTGAACTCAGTTGACGAAAATCATTATGGCATGGAGTTCTCAAAGAATACACCCTGTGACAACACGATCGGCTTGAGGAAGCGCGCCGGGCTAAGAGACAGAATAGAGTCTATCTCCCCTTTTTAACGTAATGCCTTCCTCAACGTGGAGCTGACAATTGTCGTGCGTCTGTAGTATGCAATGGAACTATGGAAAAATTTATTCCTGCCCACACCTCTCCTCACTTCATGAAATTGCCCAAACTACAATTAGGTGATGGAGTTTCCAACGTGCGAGATCCTGCGGTGAAGCTCCTACCTCATTAGGTGGCGGAAGGTGTGGAGTTGTACGCGCGACTCCAAAGTTGTTAGCGTCTTGCTTTGTCTCTCTCCGTCCAGTAAGGGTCATCGCACTGAGGATCGAAGCGCGGGTCACAGCGGGGAATATACGGCTGGTCGTAGCGAGGTGAAGTTGGGGTGCTACTCGGAGAAGCGTTGGTTCTTTGCGACTCGCGGGTATTGCTTGAATCGCCGGTGGTCCATTCTGAGTCCTGGCCAAGATCCCTAACGCCGCCAAGAATTTCGTGAACTCCTTTCCCAATTCTTTCAGCAGGGCCCGCCGGCTTGCTTTCAGAGCAGCCCAATAGCGCAACAACGGCTAAGACGATAAGTGTTGTACCCTTGGTCATACTTTGCTTCACTGTAATTCTCCTCGAATAGGTAGCGCAATTTACCGCTATCCTGAAAGAAGAGCAATGAGGGGAGCCTTTGCCGCACGGCAACAGGATGCGGCCGGACGAGTGATTGAGGGGCAATTATGAGAGAGATTCGAAAAAGTGAAGAGCGCGGCAAGGCAGATCATGGTTGGCTTGTTTCCCGCCATACCTTCTCCTTCGCCGATTATTATGATCCAAAGCATATGGGATTTGGCCCTTTGCGTGTGATGAATGAGGATCGCGTTGCGCCCGGCCAAGGGTTCGGCTCTCATCCTCATAAGGATATGGAAATATTCTCCTATGTGGTGAGCGGAGAACTTGAACACCGCGATAGCATGGGCAATGGACGAGTAATTGGGGCGGGGGAAATGCAGGCTATGTCCGCGGGGAGGGGGGTTACCCATAGCGAGTTCAATCCTTCCGAGGATGTGCCTGTTCACTTTCTCCAGATATGGATAGTTCCGAGCGAGAAAAACCTTGCTCCCTCTTATGCCGAATGGAAGCCCCCTGCGGAGCCGACGATGGGCCTGTCACTGTTGGTGTCGCCTGATGCAGATAGCGCGCTCAGGGTCCATCAGGATGCCAAGATATATTTTGGGCGCTTGGTGGAAGGGAGCTTGTGCGAGTATGTCACTTCGCCCTCGCGAAGAGTTTGGCTGCAAATAATCGCTGGAGAGGTGTTGATTGGAAGAGAC
>CAZPBV010000041.1:5217-8230 GCA_964584675.1 uncultured Bdellovibrionales bacterium | reverse complement strand
ATGGAATGGCCCTGGTCGATGAATCATTGCTGGAGATGCGTGGGGTCGGGGAAAGTACACTCTTGCTGTTTGACCTGCCCTAGGGAATTGCGTCAAAACCCTTTGCCGCAATTCCCGTGGACGCCTGGATGGCGTGCGCGCGGAGTGGAGCGTAGCGTACTCAGAGTAGCGACATCGAGCTCGTGTGGGCAAGTTTGGTCTGCGTTGATGAAAGGCTGAATGCTTGTGTCAGCTTTTACTCCCCACCCGGATTTCTCACCGGCCTAAGCCCTTGTTAGTCGGGGATTTCCGCGCAAACTACGCGACAGAGCTTTTTTACGATGGGGTTGGTTATTCGGTAAGTGATAACGTTTGCCGCCCGCGTGCCTCTCACCAGGCCTGCTCTGCGCAGGACCCCAAGTTGCTTGGATACATTAGCCTGCTTATAACCCAGAGCGTGAACAATTTGACCGACAGACTTGGGCGAGTCCATAAGCTCTCGCAAGATGTGCAATCGAGTGGGGTCGGAAAGCACCGTAAAGATGCGAGAAATTTCGCTAATATGCTGCTTCTTTAACATATGAACTTTCTCTTGATATATTCTCGTCATTTTAGTATATTACTAATAAGTAATATTATCAAATGGCAATATAAGGCAGTCTGTTTTAACGAGGAGGCGTGGGCGATGGTCTCAAAGCGATATTGGAATCCCTATCTGGTTGGGGGGCTTCTGGGAGTATTAAGCTGGGTGGCCTTTGGCGTTGCTAATAACCCGATAGGCATGACGACTGCTCTATCCGAGGCCTCCGGGGCTTTGGCTTGTCCGCTCTTTGGCTGCGAGGTGGTGGCGCAAAATTCGTATTGGCAAAAACATGTTCCAGCTTGGGACTACGGCACCTTGTTTTTGCTCGGGACCTTTGCGGGAGCAGTTCTTGCGAGCGTTTTTTCGAAGACGTTTTCTCTGGAGCTCGTTCCGGCTGTCTGGCGTGAGCGATTTGGTGGTTCGGTAGGACGTCGCTTGGGTGCGGCATTTGTTGGTGGATTTATCATTATGTATGGCGCTCGATTGGCGGGCGGCTGTACGAGTGGACACGGTATTAGCGGTTCCTTGCAGCTGGCTGTGAGTAGCTGGGTATTTTTTATTGTCATGTTTTTGAGCGGTGTGTTGACGGCAAGAGTATTGTTTGGCCGCAACACACGAAAATAGGAGGATGTATGGGACTACCGCAGGGTTCGTCTGTTCTTATGTTGGCAGTGGGGATGGGGGCAGTTTTTGGGTTTCTGCTGCAACGCGGCCGGGTGGTGAATTACAATACCATTGTAAACCAATTTCGCTTTAAGGACTTTACGGTGCTGAGAGTTATGCTGACCACCATTGTGGTTGGGGGCATCGGAGTGTTGGTGCTGAATCGCATGGGAATGGCAAGCTACCATATTAAGCCGGCGGATCTTTTAGCGGTCGTTTTAGGATCTGCGCTCTTTGGGGTCGGAATGGTGCTCTACGGGTATTGTCCCGGGACCGGGGTTGCGGCAATAGGTTCAGGCAGTATTCACGCCCTGATAGGAGCTCTGGGTATGTTGGCAGGCGGAATGGCCTACGCCTTTAGTTATGACTGGATAGTTGCGCACGTTTTGGGGGTAGCTTCCTATGGCAAAATTCGGCTGCCCGACGTAACAGGGGTTTCTGATGGGGTATGGTTTGTGGCTCTTGCCGCTCTAGCGGTGGCTATTTTCTATGCGGTACGCCAAATGGATAGTCCGAGCGAGGAGTGATCTAAGAAGTTGATTTTACTGAGGGGGATGACGTGCGACCCGGGCACTCGCACGCATCTCCATGGTGGACGGAAGTGGTCGGTCCTTAGTCATTGCGCGTCTCCGGCAATGGCACTCCTTTTTCGACATTTCTTAAGGTCACTTTAATGGGAGCTATGTTATCAAGGGAGGTATTTTTTAAAACCACTTCTAGAAATAGCGCCTAAGTCGCGCTATGTATGGGGTCTATAAGGAAGTACAGCATCAGAGAAAGGGGCGGAAAGAAGTGTCTGATAGTATGGCGGATTCCAGCGGGACCGATGGCGAGATGGTTCCTGATAGTAGCGCTTTTGATTCTGATTCCATGGAATCTCGCCTCGTCGAATTGCAGGAGCAAGTTCACGCCTTTAGAGAGAGCCAAGGGGCCTTGGCTGCTCAAACCGTGGAGCTCATGAGCGAGCGAGCGGCGCTCAGGGATGAGTTGGAAGCAGTGGTGGCGAGAGTTCAACGCGATAATGAACGCACTGCCTCCGACGACATTATTGCGCGGCTTACTAAGGACCTCAAGGATGCCAAGTCATCAATAGTGGCGGCGGAACATCAGGAGCTGGCGCTTCGAGGTCGTTTGGCACGCACGGTGGAGGAGTTTGCTCAATATAAGAAGCAGTCTGGTGAAGAGTCTGTTCGTCTCTCGAAGTCAGTAGAGATTTTAGAGCATTCTAATGCCGAGCGGCAGTCCCTGGTAGATCGGTATCAAGCCGAGAATGCGGAAAAAAATAAATTACTGGAAAACCTTTCGGCGACTGTTCAGTCGCTGGTGGCAAACATTGAGCGTCTGCAGGGAGAATTGGCGGAGACTCAAGGAAAGTCAACCCGCGAACTCGATGATGTTCGCCAATCCCGCCTGGCGGCTGCTGCGGCGGCTGAGAGGCAGATGCAGGAGCTGCGGACGGAATTGGAGAGCGAGCGAGCTCGGTCTAAGGCCCTGTCGGTGGAGATGGCTGTTCTAGGGGAGAAATCGAAGGACCATCGCCAACAGATAGAAGTGTTAGAATCCCAGCAGCGAGAGTTGGCGAGGAGGACCGAGGAGTCGCTTCGGCTGGAGCGAGAACGCGATGAGCTAAGGAGCCAGTGGCAAGAAGCTCTGCAAACAGTGGCAGTACTGGAGAAGAGCTTATCGGAGGCTCAGCGCATTGCTCGAGAGGCGGAGTCAAGACTGAACTATACCGCCGCTTCTTTGACTAAACGAGTAGAAGAGCTCGAGCGCGAGGTCCAGACCAGG
>CAZPBV010000041.1:0-5207 GCA_964584675.1 uncultured Bdellovibrionales bacterium | reverse complement strand
AGACCAGGACTCGGGAATTGGAAGAGGCGCGTGCCGGGGAGGCGATCCAAGTCGAGCGGCTACAGGCTTTAGAAAAGTCAGCCTTGCAACGCGGGGAGGAAGTAGAGTTAGCCAAGAGCGAACGAACTGCCTTGGAGGGGGAGCTTAGTCGCTTGCGGCTGGAAGCTACGGAGCGGGCCCGGCGCAGCGCAGAGCAGGAGCAGTGGCAGGCGCGGGATGCAGCCGATCTACGAAGGAAGCTAGAGGAAGTAGAGCGTGAATTGTCCGTTTACAAGACCGACCAATCGCGCCTGGTTGAGGAGGCGGCGGCATCCAGGCAGAGCCACGAGACAGAACAGCAAGAGATTCTTAAGAAAGCCGTCACAATGGAAACCGAGCTGCGGCGCCTTATCGATGAGAAGGAGAATACGATTCTTGGATTGCGTGGCGAGCTTTCCGAGAAGGACCGCCATAAGCGCGAGTACGACAAGGAGCTTCGCGAGGCCAAGGAATCGCACTCTCGTTTGTCGGAGCGCCTGCATACTCTTACCAATGACCTCAAGCAGCTTAAAATGGAGTCCGACCAGACGGCTCGCAACCTCTCGAAGCAGAAGGACGAGGCGGAGTTTTTATTGACCGGAGTTAAAAGTGCCTTTACCGCGGAGATGAATAAGGCAAACTCCTATCATCAGCGACTGCAGGAAGCGTTAGCGGCGGCGGAGCAGCGGCAAGCCAGTCTCACCAAGGAGCTTGAAGAATCTCGCGCGGCGAATCGTGTCTTGGAGCAATCTCTCGGCCAAATTGAGAAGGAGCTGGAGAGGAGAAGAGGAGAGCAGGAGGTTGTCGAGAGAGATTTGCGAGAACTTGAAGCTCAGGGCACTTCTGAAAGACAGACCTTGCGTGAAGAACTTGAGAAAACGCACGCCCAGTTGGATGAGGCGCAGTCCCGCAGTGAGAAGTTGGCGAGTGAAGTTCAGTCCGCGCACGCCAATGTTGAGCGTCTGAGCGCCACGCTGGAGAAGTCGGAGCAGGTGCTGGCGAAGGAAAATGCTGTATTAACGGATCAGGTTGAAGCGCTCAAAGAACGCCTCAAGGGACTTTCTGATGTGTGGGTAGAAAAGGCTGCGCTCGCGGCGAAATTGGCAAAGATGACCGCCCGAGTGTCGCGCGCTCAAAGCGTCGAGGAAGTTCCGCTCCGGGGCGCGCCTCAAGAGGAGATGATAGAAGAACCGGTGGCTGGGAATTCTGAGCCTGTCTCGGCCTGTCTCTACCCGGATGGCGGGTCGATGAGCGTTGAGGTTTCTGCGGATGGCAACACCGAACGGGCCGCGATTCACTATCGTGGTATTTCGCTTGAGTGCGAGTATTCTCAGGTACTCAACCAGCGGGTTGCTTTTCGGTATCGCGAGGGGCCGGCTGAGGAAGATGGTTCTATTGAATTGTCGATTGAGTCGGTAGACCACTCTCGTGCGCTTTCGCCCGGCGTCTCAAAGCTCTATCGAAATAAGGCGCACTATTTTCTTAGTCGCTATTTCTCTTTAGTTATTGATAAGCCAGATAACTTGACCCAATCAAATGATGCTCTCATGCGGGCATTGCTGCGGCTGCTCAATCAGGAGAATGTGGTCATTGTGAGTATTCGGCATATGAACCTCGATTATTCTCCGGCGCGAGTTCCGGTCGCCCTGAAGGCTTTTTTTGAAGGTTCGGCGACACATCAGGAGGGTGCCGCTGAGACAGATAAAGCCGGTACTGTCGCGGTCGATGAGGGCGGCTTGGTCTCCGGATTGAATGCCGGGATTGTGCCTGAAGGTGGTGAGAAGCAGGACCGTGCGGCTTCGTCGGAATTGGATATTGAGGTCGAGAAAGACGACTTTCGTCGTCACTCAAGGCCGCGATCGCCAAGCCTTCGCGATAGTGTTTGGAAATTTCTTAAGAGTTCACGGGTACACTAGGGAACTGCTTCAAAACCGCCATCCTTGGCGGTTTTTCAGTCGCTCCAAATTCGATTCGCGCGTGAAGCGGCGCGAATCTCATGTCGCTACGCGGAGTTACGCTACGCTCCACTCCGCGCACACGCCATCCGGGCGTGTGCGGGAATTGCGTCATAACCTCAATGAGAGGCCACACCAATCGTAGGAACCGAAGAGGTTCGCGTACGATGGGCGAGGTGTGGCTTCTCGGAGTGTTCTTCTCACCTTCGCGTTTCGTACGGGAACTTTATTACAACCTCCTTCTGGCAAGGGTCACACACACGAGGAAAAAGGGCAGGGAAGCCGCTTCGGGAATGGGTGCGGGCTCAGTGGGTAAAGCGCGGAATCGGATCGAGACATGTTCCGACTCGGACCGCAGACTTGAGAACCCTCGGAGAAACCCAGGTCCAAAGTAGAAGCCGGCGCTGAGCTCGTCTCGCCGAAAATCGTTGAGAACAAACGACGACTCTCCTATCTCGCCCCGATAGGATGTGCGGGCAACCGAGAACTCCTTAAGGCCCCATGAGCACGTCACTGAGGCTGTGGCAATGCTCACGTCGACCTCATAGGTGAGGTCGCTCCGAAGGAAGCAATCACGCATAGAGTCCACCATTTCAAAGCGCGGTGGCCATGGCGAATCCGGCAGCAGGCCCGCGAATTCTAGAATTTCGCCTGCCAGCTGGGGAGTCCGATAGGCTGCCCATTGAACGGAGCGTGACTCTATCTCGGCTGAGAGACTCTGCTGCTCGGGATCGACCCGCACCAGACCGGCCGTCACTTGGACATCAAGCTGGAGCAAGCTGAGTCGAAATTCCTCTGTCGGAAAGTCGTCCCGATCATAAGAGAGATACAGCGTTGCGCCGAAGGCAAACCGGGCCCAGAATCCGAGGTATACGATGCAGCACACAAGGGACCGAATCATGGATGACTCCATCCTTATAGTTGCTGCGCCACCCTCCAGATTTTACGCAAAACCTGAATGATTGATGTGGCGCCCGCTGAAATCAAGTCCAGCGGGCGCTACACGAGAGCTTCATCTACCCAATGCAGTGCTGATATCGGTGAGGTCAGTGCACCGGGCTCTCTTTAAAACA
Source organism: uncultured Bdellovibrionales bacterium (assembly GCA_964584675.1). Lineage (GTDB taxonomy): Bacteria > Bdellovibrionota_C > UBA2361 > UBA2361 > JBGSMV01 > CAZPBV01. The sequence continues at coordinate 2,161 of CAZPBV010000041.1, read as the reverse complement.
TATTTGAGGTGGTGTTGTGAAGGGCAACTTTATGCAAATCGATTTCGGGCGTGTCGCATAGTATCGCTGAGGAAGGTAGATCTTGGCTGGATTTGGAAAAAGCATAGGAGCCTTCCTCCTGTTTTCAGTTTCTTAAATGATGGCTGCGATGAGTTGTCGTAGAGGCTTTGGGATGTAGTGCCAGGGTAAGGCCCAGAAGGAGGGAGCTTACTCGTTTGACACGATCCGGAGCTATGGAGTCCCCTTCGGTGCGCGTACGAGCGGGACGAGGCTGAAGATTTACTATGCGCTGAGCCGAGGTTGCCGTCTCCATCGGTGGCCGAAGAGTCTCCTCGCGACCCCCGGAGAGGATGGATGATATGGCGATAATGGTTATCAGTAGACCCTGTTTCATACGCAGCCCCTTACTAGGTAGTTCCATTGAATAGTCGTAGCTCGGCAAGGAACGTTACCGAATAAGTATAACAAATAACACATAGTAGACTGAGTGGTCAATAAGATTAGGTTAAAATAATCTATAATAACAGCAGCGCATCTAATTCGAGACTCGGTTATGCGAGTAAAATTAAACTTTAATAGAATAAATAGTCATATAATAAAATTCAATTATTGTAAAAATGACGATTTTAGCGTATATTTAGTAGACCGATTGGTTAAGGTGTTGGATGGCAAAGCAAATCGATACGCGCTCGGTCTTACTTGGGGCCGCTCTGGATTTAATTTGGTCCCATAATTACGGCTCTGTGTCGGTTGATGATATTTGTAAAAAAGCCGCAGCACAGAAGGGCAGTTTTTACCATTACTTTGAGTCAAAACAGCAGCTGGCTATTATGGCTCTCGAGTTTGCATGGGATGCGCTGCGTCCCGACCTCGATAGGGTGTTTTCTTCTCAATATGCAGCGCTTGAACGGCTCCGTCTCTACAGCGAGTTTTCACTTGCGGTGCAGGAGGCAGAGTTTAAGAGGTTCGGTTTCGTGGTGGGCTGCCCGTTTACGAGCGTTGGGTCCGAACGCTGCGCCGAGGACGACGGACTCACAAAAAAGGCGTGGGAAATCTTGCAACGTTTGCAAAAGTATTTCTTTGTTGCGGTTCGGGATGCCTGTCAGGAGGGGAGTCTTGTTGTTCCCAATCATGCCCAGGCAGCGTCAGAGATTTTTTCTCACTACTTGGGGGCCACCGCGATTGCACGCTTGTCCGGTAGCTTGGAGCCCCTTTCTGGATTGTATGATCGATGGATTCGAATCCTGCAAGCACAACGCGGCGACGGACCACGTAGGTCCCCGCAGGGGCAACAAGTGCTCGCCGCACAAGGTGTAAGCGTCGACTAGACTCACTTCTCACCTGTAGCCCCAAATATCTCACAAGGCTCGTTGTTCGCGCGCATTTTCCTGCTATCAAATTTGCTTAACCCTGAAAGGGCCTTCTGAACCAGGTGAGTTCCTGGGGCGAATATAGCTAAAAGGTGGTCTTTCCATTCTGGCGACCGAGGAGGCCTGCCATGAGTTCTGCCGATCGATGCACGCACTCATCATGCCGAATGGAGAGCGCAAGTGCTCGACCAGCGTGTGCAATTTGTTGTGCTTCTTGGTCGTGGCTGCGAGCCCATTCGATCTGCGTCAAGAGGTCGGACAAATCGGAAGCCACCGGGACAAAATGCTCCCACGGTTTCATGAGCGGGTAGTACCACTGACTATATGAGCTCTGCACCTTAAAGAGCAGAGATCCGCTCAAGAGTTTCAGAAAACAGGATTTCCAGGCACATGAAAAGCCGTCAATATCGAGTTGGTATCGATACTGAAGGAAGTGAGAGAAGGGCACGGGGTCCTTGAGGAAGCCGAGCGCGCGAATCCGTTCGACGTGCTCCGGGCAATCGAGCGGAATGATGCTCGACAGAGCTACATCGACGAGGGTTTTATCCGGCGCTTTAGCGGCGAGGCGGCATAGTCGTATCCTCGGAACCTCTTCCCAACTGTCCGAATCTAATCCATAGCCGCTGCTCGCTCCGCGCCAGTAAAGAGTCGGTTGGCGATCGTTCCACGGAACATTTTCAAAATAATCAGCCAGTTGTTTGCGCTCATCTTTATATCCATGCGCTCCAAGAAAGGCGGGGTCAGGAATAAGAATGGTCGCCTCGTCATCGAGGGTGGCGCAAAAGGCAAGC
>CAZPBV010000040.1:12979-14772 GCA_964584675.1 uncultured Bdellovibrionales bacterium | reverse complement strand
TCCAGTTTATCTCTATTAATTCCCCGCGGGAACCGGCGGCGGCTCAGGAGCCTTGTATAGAAACAGTGCCTGCATTGAATAGATCACTAACGACTCCGCTCTCTACTCCTGACGGCCGCGCCGCCGGGGTGCTTTATCGGATTATCCCTCAGGGCAAGGGGCAAGGGTGAATACTCGATTGAGGGCTATAACCATGGCGCTTTTAGCCGTGATCTTCGCGGCGTGGCAGAGTGAACTCTTCAATCCCGGGGCACTACCCCCTGCGCCGCGCAAGCAATTCCAGGTAAGCCACAACAAGAAGGCGGCGCGCTTCGCCATTGACGGTTTCCCGGACACCAGGTGGGACACCGGCGAGCATCAGAAGCCGGGGCAGCAGGTAACTCTCGACCTTGGCGAAGTCCAGCATGTGCGCTCTATTACCTTAGACACCCGCGCCTCACCTGCGGACTACGCTCGGGGTCTACTAGTCGAAATCGCACAAGACCCGACACGCTGGATTGTGGCTGTCGAGTTGTGGCCGTCGCCAGCAGAAAATGTCCTCACCCTCTTTATCGATCAGGCAGTCAGGTACCTGCGGCTGACGCAAACCGGTCATGATGAGCGCAATTACTGGTCGTTGCATGAGCTCAACGTCGATGCCCAACGTCTAATACCGGCGTTACCTCTGTCCTCAAAAGCTTTTCGTTTCACCATGATATTGCTTGGAATGCTCGGGGCATACGGGCTTGGTGTGATCTCGATGAGACACATCAGGGGCAGTTCGATGGGATTGCTTGCCGCCGTCAGAATTGTCGCGCTTGCGTGCATGGCACTTCAGCTTGCGGCAGGGACCCTTAATCCGGAGCATGTGTGGGGAGTCTTTTGGTTCTCGAACGCTCCGCTTATCCTACAACTGTCTTTGTCGCTCATGTGGGCGGCGTTCTGGTGCTTTGCTCCATGGATCGCCCGACGTCTCGCATATTACAACCCACCCGCGGCGGGGTGGATGCGCCGCGCTGCGATCGTCTTGATCCCGGGCACTTTCACTCTAGTTACCTGGCTGCTTCGCTCCCGCACATCCTACGGCGATGCCGACGGGACTATGCAGCTATTGGATAGCGGCGAGTGGATTAATTGGAAGGAGCCGCTCGATCGGTTAACGACCGCGCTGGTATACCGGGCCGGCTCTGCGTTTTTCGGTCTTAGTTCGCAAGCTGCGATCGGCCTGGTCAGTTGCTCGGCTGGTTTTTTCTTCATCCTTGGATGTTTTCGCTTTGCGCGATCGATGGACGTAAGTCGTGCGAGCCGGTTGCTAATCATGATGGTATTTTTGTCGACCGGCGCAATCCAGCTTTACTTCGGAAATCTGGAGAACTACAGCCTGCTATCGGCCGGGGTGATGTGGTACTTGGCCTCCGGCTTGCGAACCCTTCGCAAGAACATTAGTCTTGCAGTACCCGGCGTTATTCTTGGCATCACGGCGGCGTTTCACCTCTCGGCCGGCTGGTTAGGGGCCAGTCTTGGGCAGCTCGTCTTCGCCGTGTGGCGCCGGAATGAAAGATCACAAAGTTCGCGCTTCCCGGCCGCGCTCTCGCGTCTCGTCTTAAGAACAGCCGCTCTTTCAGCCATGACAGCCGCACCGGTAATCGTTTCCTTTGTTCTTGCCTATCTTATTCTCGGCGGCGCACAGGAGCTGACTTTCGAAAACATGGGCGGAGGAGACGGAAAACTATGGGTGACCTTCAGCCACCCTATCAGTCACTACCAGCCGTACTCGTTTCTCTCACTCACCCATCTGATAAATATCTTAGACG
>CAZPBV010000040.1:7167-12969 GCA_964584675.1 uncultured Bdellovibrionales bacterium | reverse complement strand
ATATCTTAAACGAGGTAATGCTGATATGCCCGGGATCCCTGATTCTTTTGGCGGCCTGCCTGCTCAGCGCCGGATGGAGGACCTTTGTCGGCTTCGGCGACGACGGTTGGTTCCTGTTGTCAGCCGTGTTTGGGGGGATGGCATACCTTCTTTTCTTTAACCCCGATCTGGCGTTTCTCAAGATCGGAATTTTGAACGAGTGGGACCTGTTCTCACTGGCGGCTTTTCCGCTGGTCGCCTTGGCCCTACACCTATGGAGGCTTCATCCAAGGGCCGACGAGGTGGAGCGTATCGCCGCTCTCCTTGTCATCATCGCAACGAGCTTTCTTTCGACGGTTCCGTGGATTCTTTCGAATGCCAAGATTTTCTAAAAGCAGTCGCAGGATGTCTGATAGACATCTTTTTCCAGAACTTCGCGATGGAAGTATCCGGAATGGACGTTTCTTTTCGGGAGCTTGATTCTGCCGCAAGTGGAACCCCAAGGGGGACAATACCTAGACTGCATTTCGGCCTGCGATGAGTCCGATCTAATGAATCGGCTAGTTCCAATAGATTTCGGCGATATGAGGCGAGCCGCGGGGCCCCCAGTCCGGTAGAGTTATCTTTATCTCTATGCTATCGGCAACGATACCGTCGTGCGGGGAGCGAAATTCAAGTTCCGGCGTGTCTTTGCCTTTTTGGTACTGGCGTTCGCCCCAGGCGGTCGCTTGTCCGTTCAATCCCGTAGCCACTTGGGCGACCGCCTGCGTGGTGTTAGATAGCACTACAACCACCCTAGACAAGGGTTGCGAGGGCATCGATAGTCTAAAGACGCCTGGATTAATCTCATCAGTTCTAACAACCGTGCTGCTCTTGCCGTCAAAAAGGGGGGCTGGACTGTTGCCGTTTGCAAGCATGGGATGTTCGAAGTCAACCGTCTGTCCCTTCACCAGCAGCCTCGTATTATATCGTGCCCGCCTCCTTGATTCTTCCGCTTCCCGACTTTTTTGCAACCATTGGTCCAGTCCCGGCCGAGGTACAACGCGCACCAGCTGCAAATAGGGCTTTCCGTCAGGCGAGTTTAAGCGATCTACCGGTTCAAGGGTGATAGGGCAGCCGCCGGCTCGATGTAGCTCGAAGGAAGATTGGGAAACGACCCACACTTCCGTCCCTTCGCTGCCCGCCCCGATAGGAATTTTGCCGTTGCAAAGCTCCTCGAAGAACGGATAGTGCATCTTTGTGTGGGCCTGTGCCGAAAGAAAAAAACGAGCCAAACTTTCAGGCTGGGTAAATATTCCCTGGCTTAGGTAGATTCGGTCATACGCCGGCTGGTGCTCCTCGATCCATGCGAACAGTTGCTTGGGCCCGTACTCAAGCCCGTAGAATGCATAGCGACTGTACGCTTGGGCCGCTCGCTGGTGCATGAAAAGGCCAAGCCAAGCGGCGTACCCTACCAGGAACAGTTGGACAACTCTGGTGACCCGCCCCTTTGCCCGCAGGAGAAGGTCGAGGCCTGATACGGCAGCTGACAATCCTGCGATGGAAAAAACCATAAGAACTGCACCAAACGCGATAGTACGCTGGTGATTAACCGACACCAGGACCGCCGGGAAGGGAGTAGCAATCAACGCGACAAGACATGCCCGGCTTTGAATGCGGCCGATACTCGCGAGTGCCAGGCCGAATCCAAAAAGGCAGAAAGGAAGCAGCCACCAGGGAATCGCGCTCATGCCGGGAATGATGTGACGCTCGACTTCACCGTCGATAGATCCTGCCAGGGTAAACCAGAAACCCGGGTTTAAGACCGTTTGATAGTTACTGAGGATGTGTTCAAGCTGCTCCCGTAAACTGAGGTGGCCCACATTGGCTGCATTTAAACTCGTCAGCCGTTGCATCGCGCCCACGGGATTTTTGGCGTGAAAGACCAGATACGGCGCCATGAGCAGGGCGAATGTCAGCAGGTAAAGCGCGCTGTGCTTCCACTGCTGCGCGTGTCGCCGTAGATTGACAAGGAGAAGAAGGGTCACGCTGGCGGCCGTCCAACCCCTGGCCGGGCTATATGAATAGAATGTGCAGCATGCAAGCACAGCCGCGCCGACACTTCTCGACACCCCCCCGCAATCGAGTGCTCGTGCGTACAACCCTAGAAATGCGAGATAGAACGACGCCGCTGGTATGTACTCGAATCCGGTACGACTGTGCAGCAGCCAGATTGGGCAGATACCAAAAACAAGCCAGGTGAAGGGTCCAGAAAGCAAAGTGTGCCGGGGGCCGAGCAACAGGCCGGCGCCCCAAACACCAACCAAGCTGAGCAACGCAGTCCGGACTCGGACAGCGAACTCGCTTGTCCCAAACAAAAATGTGAACGGCGTCTGAAGATATACGGTCAGCGCCAGGGCGTATTCCCCAAATCCTCTGAATACGACCGGGAAGCTCTCTCCGGCGATATCCTTGCCGGTGTGGATTAGGGCGTCGGCCTCCAGGCCGTGAATCGCTTCATCACAGAAAAAGTATGGTGGGAACTGAGAAAGAAACGGAAAAACCAGAGCGCAGTACGTGCAAAGGGCCAGGGCACAGTATATGGACGGACGCGGGATCTTCACGTAAGACTGGAGTTAACGTCGCTGGCAGTTCTTCAAGGTTTTTTAGCAACCAGCATCCAGACTAGGCCGGAGAATCTTGAGCCGCAAGACTCAAAGATATCGACTGAAGACATGGTGATGGTAAATAAACTACATTAAAGGTAGTCGCTAGACGCTAACCCGCATGATCACCCGCCGTGCCCTGCCGTTCGCTTTCACACTCCTCTTCACCTGTTCGATTTATTACGCCTTCGCCACCTACTTCTCGCTCTCTTTGCTTGGGCACGAAGCATGGAGCGGCGCTTATGATGCACTCGCAAAAGCGCTCCCTCAATGGCGTGCAGATATCGATCCGCCAAGTGAGATTTCATGGGAAGGATTTGAGATCGACGGGAAGCAATACATGTACTTCGGTCCCCTTCCTGCTGTCCTTAGAATTGTTCCGCGGGCTTTTCTCCAGTCCCCATTCGGTCACTGGGGACGAATCTACACTCTCGCTGCCTCGCTTCTCGCTGTCCTTTCTGGCTGGCTGCTTCTGTCCCGGTTCGGCCGTAGCGCCGGGCTCATCGCCTATCCGTCGGCGGCGCTCATCGGAGTCGCCCTTGGGACGCCGATCCTATATCTCGCGGCAAGCGGACGTATCTACCACGAAGCCATCGCCTGGGGCCTGGCCGGCTCATTGCTGTCTCTGTACTTCTATGATCGCTGGCTCGTCAGCGGCCGCACGCGATCCGCCGCGTTGTTCTCGTTCTTCGCGGGCTGCGCCCTGCTCGCCCGAATTACTTTCGGGCTTCCACTCTACCTGATTATTGTCTTCAGCGGAGCTGCCGTCCTATCCCGAGGCGGTGCAAGCGGCCGGCTGCGGCCTCTCATCGCATTCGTCCTGCCGGCGCTGTGCGCCGGCACCTACCAGCTTTGGTACAATGCCGCCCGGTTCGGCTCAGTCTTCGAGACCTATCCCGAGCAATTTCAGTACTTCAAACCCAGCACATTCGGAGGATTCTTCAACCTGTGGCGGCTCACCCATACCATACCCGCATACTTCGGCCTTCGGCTCGCGAACTTCAGTCTCGATCCGCCCTTCATACGACAGGCAAAACCCCAACTGCCGGGCCAAGAATTGTTTGCAGTATGGCAGGAAAACGTGCTGGGTCTCGCACTCTCCTCTCCGTGGCTCCTACTTCTTGCCGCTATCGGCCTAACGCGCGCAGTCACCCTGGCGCGATTCGAGCCGCGCCGCGCTGCCGTAGCGGTAGCCCTCATGATCCAAGCACTTCTCATCTGTGCCTATGGTTATGTCACCCAGAGATTTGCGGCCGAAATTCTTCCCTGCCTCCTGTGGCTCGCCGGCTGGGCCCTGACTCCGCTTCCGAAGGAACGGCGGTTGCCGAGTTTCGTCAAATTACTCAGCGCTCTCGGACTCGGCCTGGCGGTCGCTGCAAACATTCTCTCGACCCTTCACTTCCAGGTGGCTCTTACGATCGATTCGCCCGAGGAGTTTCGATCTGCGGCTTGGCAGCGCCTGCAGCCGCTTCCGACTTTGCCGTCCCCGGTCGGCCCGGCTATCTCTGCCGCGCATCTTCCGTTCCTCGAAAACCAGTGGCAGCTCTCGGCCACCTTGCGCGACACGGCCTGGAACGGCTCGCCCCTCCGCTGTCAGGGAAAGGTGTTTTATTCAGGAATCGGCATGCACGCAAATGCCTCCATCACGATCGAGGTTCCGCATGGATACCGCCATTTCCGCTCCCTCCTGTGCCTCTCAGACGAAGCCTGGCTGTGTGGCCCTCCGAGCGTGCGCTATGAGATTATAGACGAGCGTGATAGCACTCTATGGTCTCAGCGCTTCGACACCCATGACGGGCGAGCTCGGGTGGTAGAGGTAGCACTGGGCGAATCACGCCGCCTGACGCTGCGCGTTACCGATGAAGGGGACGGCTTTGACTGCGATCATGCCAACTGGCTCGAACCTACCTTCGTAGGAGAGCCGCCCACTGACGCGTCTGGGCACGGCTTGTCGCCATAAGACAAAGCACCTTGTACCTCGGCAGCTTGAGTAGCCTCATCAAAGTTGATTGAGTTCATCCGGGCAAATCGTAAAATGACCGCACATTCACCCCAACGAAGCTGCCTCCAGGCGGGATGTGCGCAGACCATCAAGAAGCTCAAAAACGTATTTATATCAATAGATTATAGCGAACGGTGCTAAGGAATTTGGTCAAAACCCTTTTGACGCTATTCTCGTGCACGCCCGGATGGGCGTTTATTGAGTAATAATATCTTACCCGGACTTCGGCTGGTGAGAAGTCCGGGCTAGCGGTACAAATAGTCTCGAAATGACTCCTGCGAATACACCGGCCATGAAACGGTCGGCGGATGACTGGAAAAAATTCTCTCTCTTGTCTTTGCGCACTGACGCTCCCACAAGCTCAAGGGTGGGCGACGAGCCAGTCGTCGACGATGGCGCTCGTCAGGACACAGCCGCGCCAAGGGAATGCCAAGTTTTTGATGGATGGCCAATTCCGCCGACATTACCTTGTACGAGCGGCCGGTTGCCTCGCACCATAGGGGATTCTCAACGATCTTCGACGTGGTTTGCTCAATGGTCTCCGGAACCATAGACGGGCCTTGTGGCCGCACTTTCTTTTCTTCTTCCATACTCCAGCGAAAACCAAGTCGAGCGGCCTCGTCCTCAAGCAATGGAAAATACTCTTGGGCAATTGTTTCATTGTACCCGAAGTAGGACAATTCTTCCGGCAAATATTCCCCCCAACGGCCCTCTGCTACAAGAGTGGAGACTATCGCCGCCACCGTCTTCTCGTATTCCTCCGGAGAATACTGTCGATTGAGAATACAATGCTGTTTATGACGCAATCCAACGCAGCCAAAGATATCATGATTATAGTGACACTCCATGCTGTAGAACGCGCGGTCATTGTTCCAACACATGAACGTTCCCAAGCACCGAGTGCCCAAGGTGGAACACGCCTCATAACAGAGCTCAACTCCATCGGGAGAATTATAGCTACAGTCGTAACTGCGAACTCCCTTGGGGCTCCAAAAAAGATACCTGCAGTCCTCGCAATCTTGAATATCAAAACACCAGCGGCAATTCTTGCTGCGGAGAATATTATTGCCTGTACATCCCTCGCTCTGCACAATATATCCGGCTCGATGAGGCAACGTTGCCTGAAGCGCGTCAAGTTGTGAGCGCGCCTGGTTTATCTTTTCCCATGTCAGCGGC
>CAZPBV010000040.1:0-7157 GCA_964584675.1 uncultured Bdellovibrionales bacterium | reverse complement strand
GGCTTCAGCGACGCTATAAACTGCTTATATCGTTCGGGCCCGACATACTCGTTTAAAATACAATATTCTTTGCGATACAGTCCGAAACACAGGGCGCAATTACTGCACGATTCGCAACTTTCCACCATGAAACAATCGGAACATCCGGTACAATCAGAGAAGAAAGAGCATTGGTAGCAACGCTCGGAAGAAATTCCCTCATAACATAACTCGCACTGCACCAGCGCCAGCGAATCAAGCACCTCTCGGCACTTGGTCAATGACTTTGCATACAGACACAAATCGCATTCGGTAGTGCCAAAGACAAGGTAGCAATCTTTCAGATTAATACAGTAGTTGGTGTACTCAGAATTCTGTCCGTTACGAATATAGAGCGGACAATGCGGAACGGAACGAGCCAGTTCCAAAAACTGAGTAAAGAAAGGAACCGCCGGATTGTAAGGCCGACCAAACGAAAGGGGATCCCAGGAATCTCCCCACCATTCATCATAGGAGCACACCTTAAACGGCGAAGCCGGCGCGAACATCCCAATAAGCGGCTTGCCGCTCAAACAGGACGATGATCGATACAGCATTCTTTCGTTACGAAAGAGAAAACGACGTTGCAATCGGCAGTCAGGGCACAGGGATGGAGGTGGCACAAGAAAAGATGTCCCGTTAACTTGTGGCGAAACATCCCGGTAAAATTCCTGGTCCTCGTCTTCCACCACAAAGGAATCCGAACAACGCCGGCAAGTACGATTTTCAGCCATGTCGGACTTTAACGCGGGCAAAGTTCCTAGGCAATGGACGGCGCCTGTATCACACTACAAGGTAGTTAAAGGTATTACATACCTTGCACTGAAGCTAAGAGTGAGCCCCAACCGTCGACTCGGAAAGCTAGAATAGCTCCAACTTTAATTCCCTGCCCCTCCTCATTTCATATTATCCTGCTCTAAAGGACTCAAATAATAGGCTCTTCAAAAACCACCTCTTCAAACGGTGATGGCTGCACGGCCTGCGGTTGATGATTGGACTGACCCGTTGACGGTACTGACTGAACCTGCTTGGCAAGCGTCCCCCCGGAAGAAGGAGCATCAATTATATCCTCTTGCCACTTGGAAAGAATATCAACCACTTCCTTTACCGGCCGCGAGTATTTCTTGCGCGACTCTTCCACGGCCGCCTGGGCAAAATTCTCCTCAGGAATCTTTACCGGCAGAGTGCGCCCCGAAAAAGCGTCACCGAGTTCCCCGTCAACAGACATTTTTAAAATAAAGTCGCGCACTCCCAAATTAATGATGTCCCGCTCTGTGAATCGGGGATTAAACTCCTGCGCAATTACCGAGGCATCTTCACCGCCGACCCGGAACGCAATCAAGGAGCCTACATTGCCAAAAACGGTTTTTCTAATCTTCTCCCCCAACTGACCAAGAAATTGGTGCGCTAAACACAAATTAAGACGGTACTTGCGCGCCTCACTGAGAATTTCGTCAAACGTGTCGGTCGCAAAATTATGGAACTCATCAACGTAAAAATAAAAGTCAACCCGCTTCTCTTCTAGGATGTCAGCGCGCGACATGGCCGCCTGATATATCTTGGTGACCGCCATTGCTCCCAATAGAGAAGAATTCTCCTCCCCGAGAATTCCCTTGGAAACCTTCATCAGCAAAATCTTCTTTTCATCCATGATGCGGCGGAAGTCGATAAGATTTTCAGGCTGGCCAACTATATTACGAATCATGTTGGTGGCAACAAATTGCCCCACCTTATTAAGCAACGGCGTAATGGCTTCATTGTCAAATTTTTCAGACCACCCGGCAAATTCATTCACCCAGAAATTCTTCACGACATTATCATTGATATTGCGCACAATTCTCTGGCGATAGTTCTTATCGGTGAGCATTTTCAAGATTGACAGCACCGTGGTTCCCCGGGTGTCGAGCAAGGCTAGAGTAGTATACCGCAGCACATGCTCCAAACGAGACGACCAGTTGGTTCCAAAGAGCTTCTTGAAAATTTCAATGAAGCCAATGGTGACTCTCATTTTCAATTGCTCCGGTACCTGCTCGAGCGGATTGAAGGCGGGCGGATATTGCAGATCCGATGGATCAAAAAGCACCACGTCCTTGATGCGGTTTTTGGGGATCAAGCGCAAAATGTCATCAACCAAGTCGCCATGCGGATCAAGCACCCCTACCCCACGGCCCGCTACCAGGTCATTGTGGACAAGAAGCTGCAACAACTTTGATTTTCCGGAGCCCGATTTTCCAACAACATAGAGATGGCGCCGACGGTCGGAGAGTTTAATTCCAAATGGTATTCGTTGATTGCGAAAATTTGTCTCTCCAAAAAAAGATATCGCCGGATCCTTGCGATTCGTTGGCAAATCGGTTGGCGGCGCCTCGCGATGCGAAAGCACGCGCACCAAATTTGGAACCTCATGTTCGCCCGGTAGATGGTACATGGTCGCTAACTCTCGAGAGGTGAGATGAAAGGCGCCATTCAACTCACGATTATGAAAGTCGGCGATCACTCGCCGACCTTCTCGCGGCTTGCCAATGCGAAGTTGATTAGAATCGAGAGTATTAAAGTTTGACAAGGCACCGCACACTGCTCGCAACCGCACCCTCGGATCAACAGCAGGGTTCGACGAGAAGCAGAGCACTCGCATGTTGGTCAAAAACATGCGTTGGGTAGCTTTCTCTTGAATTTTTCCAAAGACTTCTCCGGACACATTTTTCTTGAACCAATACTTGACTCTAAAAAGGTGGCGAACAACATTGAACTTCTTACGAATCACTAGCCTGAGATGATGAAACCAAGTATCACGGCGCGGACATACCACCAATTGCAATAGGATCCCCTCACCAGGTACGCAACGCGAAAGAACGGCCAATACTCCTGAGAGCGGATCACCTTCCACATGCTTGTAGTCATTCAGCGGGTAAAGATCATTCCGCATTAAAGATAGGGAACAGCCAACCACGCGGGCATCATCAGGAATGTTTTGGGTAAAGTCCTTAATTTCATAAATATCAGCGTTGGCTGCTTGCGCGTAAATTTGCCCGGAAACAACATCGGCAGTTGAATCGAGAGCAGTAAAGCACACTGCCGTATTTTGGCCGCTTGCAAAAAGCTCAAAGGAAACAATATCCCCGCGCAAGGTTTCGTGGAGTTTCTCCAACACTTCCTCGAAGGCAGCGCAGGTTTTGGTATTTTCCTGTGGAATTTTTACTACAAAAGTTTTAAGTCGTACGTCAGAAACCACCGAATCCCCACCTGAACCAATGTTTTGAGTCTTTTCAAGGTGTTATGAACGAAGCCGCTTTAAAAGTACCATAAATAGAGGCGAGAATCGAACTTTGATTCTTTTCAAGGTGTTAGCTTTCCACAAATGGGGGATCTCAGTCTCCGACCGCGCTAATTGACAGCTTGCAAGTAGCAAGCCTCACACAGTACTTCCCGCGGATCCTCTCGGGCATAGGTTGATTGGATTCCAGTCCCGCAGCGCGGACAGAGTCGATCATGCAGAGCGCGTGGATTCCTCAAATGGGCGCGCTTAAGATGCCTCCTGTCATGGTGGCAGGACGGAATGGGGACTCCTACTTTTCGGTAAAATCCGAGTTCAGCAGTGGTAATGCGAAACATCCTTCCCGTTTCTTCGCATACCAAGACCTGCTTCAACAGTTGATCCCCCACATCTTTAATGGAATCAGGAGCCCGAAGCATGGCATTTCCTTCAGGCATGGTAGGATCTGTCTTCCAGGTCAGCCCTTCAGCAGAGCACTCCTCTGGCGTTAAGGGAAAATATTCATGCGCCACCGTCTCGTTGTATCCGAAAAAGGAACGGTTGGCAGGAAAAAACTCGCCCCACTCGCCTGTTTGGCGCATGTATTCGACGATCTGCGCTCGTAACGTTAGGTATTCATCGCGGCTATACTGCCGATTCAGAATACAGTACTCACCATGACGAAGTCCGACGCAGCCGAATAAATCGTGGCTCGAAAAACAATGCGAGCTATACCACACATTGCTGGCATGATTGAGTTTCATGGAAAATGCGCAATCCATGGTGCTCCAACAACCCTCAAGTTCAAGGCAGTGGTCCGTCTCCAAGGTTTCCACTAAGTCATAACAGTTGCGGGCCTTCCACGCATCCCGGCAGTACCTTATATGTTCGCAATGACGGCAATTGTAACTATCGTGAGTGTCTAAGACATGTTGTAAGTAGTCCCCGGTCGAATCCTCTATCGCCCTTCCAACATAGTATTGATGCGGAAAGCGAAGCACTTGTGTTTGAAATGCCGCCCGTGTCCGTTCGACCCCGCTGCGGGTACCAAGTGCCAGCTCCTTAAACTTATGAAAATATTCATCGCGCTCGCATTTCTGATTAAAGAAATAGAATTCTTTATTTCTCAAATTTACGCTACCAACGCAGTGCGCGCAGCCGATACAATTCTTACAAAAGTGAACATTGGTGCAGTTGTCAACGTTCTGAGAGTAAGAACACTCAAAACAGGACGAACCGTTTACAATTTCATAGCAGCGCTGGCTCTTCTCCAGATACAAGCAATCGACGCAATCTTCGCAGTGCTGGTACCACATTCCATACAGACAGTCCTGAGAAAAATTCGACGCCACAATCAGATAGCAATCCTTATTGCACTGCGACTGATTGGTATAGTCACAGTTTTCGCTCTTTGAATGTTGGGCAGCCTGTTGGGGAACGCACCGATAGAGGTCAGCAAATTGATCAAAGAAGGAGCGCGAAAAGTCAAACGAGAGGCCGAATTCTCGCGCATCCCAATTATCACTCCACCATAGATGGTTGCTCCATACCGGATACGGCTTGTCTGATGAGTGAATAGAGACTATCTCCTGTCCGGACTTATCGCAGCGGCGCTTATACAAACAACGCTCGTTTCGCCAGGAGAGCCTGCGGCGGGCCCGCTCATCGGGGCACAAAGAGGGCACAGGCGTGGACATTTTTTGCAAGAAGGCAATGTCGATATCAGTCACTGTGTATTGCCTGGCAGAAACCTTACAGATCTTGGGGGTAGCCATGTCGTAACATCATACCACAACACGTCTATCTCAAAACCTAAAAGTCCTGGCATAATGAATACCTGCCAGGCTATAGGGACGCAGACAATGCACCATGTGGTTTATGCTGTCCGTTTATTGGCTGGTTAAGATCTGCTCGACTATGGCCGTTTTTCGCCCCGTAGAGCGTTGCCTCTCTAGAGGGCTTCGGATACTTTTTATATCCCACGGTATTTATGCTTCGAGTTTGCAGGATAAGCGGCGCGCCTTTTGAAATCTCGGATGCGCATCTTGCCTTCTATAAGAAGATGGGGGCGCCTCCTCCGACCCTCTGTCCTGACGAGCGCGCTCGCCTGCGTATGGCAGTCGCCAATCAACGCCATCTTTTCACACGCACATGTCCAATGACCGGCAGGCGGCTTATCACTAACTATCCCCCCGAAGCTGAGGCAGTAATCTATGATATTGAACTGTGGTGGTCGGACCGCTGGGACCAACATGCAAGTGGACGCGACTTTGATTTTTCACGGCCGTTTTTCGGGCAATTTCTGGAACTCATGCAGGTGGCTCCCCGCCCCAACCTACTGCGGGGGTATCAATTCGACGAAAATTCAGATTACACCCATCATTCTGGACAGAATAAGAACTGTTATCTGATATTTGACTCTGACGGCTGTTGGGATTGTTTATATGGATACTCATTGAGCGCCTGCAGGGATGTGCTCGATAGTTTTCGCGCGGAAAAGTGCGAGCTCTGCTATGAGCTTGTTGACTGCATCAATTGCTACAACTCCTCCTACCTGCAAAATTGCGAGCACTGCAGCGACTCCGCTTTTTTGAAGAACTGTATTGGATGCAATTCGTGCTTCGGATGTGTGAACCTCAAAAATAAGCAGCACTACTTTTTCAATGAACCGCTCACTAAAGAGGAATATGAGAGACGTCTCGCTTCTCATGAATTGCATCGTCGCTCTGCAATACGAAACATGAGTGGGCGATTTGCTGAGTTTATTACTCAGTTCCCTCTTCGAGCGGTTGAGGGTTATAGAAATGAAGATTGCATCGGTAACTACCTTGTTAATTCCAAAAACGCCCAGTGGTGCTTTGATTCCCGCGAGCTGTGGGACTGCACCTATGTGCAACAGGCATTTGGCGACTGCAAAGATTGCATGGATTGTACCGAGATAGGCATGGCAGCGGAGTTAGTCTATGAAACCAGCTATGCCGGTTTTCCAGCTCATTTCGTCCGCTTTTCGACTCAACTATACCCTAAGTCCTCCTATGTGACCTATTGCTACTATACGCCTTCTTGTGATCACTGCTTTGGGTGCGTGGGCCTCCATCACCGCAGTTACTGCATTTTCAATAAACAGTATTCCCGCGAGGACTATGATAGTCTGGTGCCTCGAATAATTGAGCACATGCAGCAGCACGGTGAGTGGGGAGAGTTCTTTCCCCCTTCAATTACCCCCTTTGCCTACAATCTGACTCACGCCATGGACTTTTTGCCGCTCTCCAAGGATGAGGCCTTGCGGCGCGGATTCTCGTGGAGGGACCCAGAGAAGCGCGACTTTTTGCCCGGCACGTTCAGTCCCCGCGACTCTATCTTTGAAACTGGAAATGACATCTTAGGGCACACTCTGGGCTGTGAGCAGTGTGGCCGAAACTACAAGATTCAAAAGCCGGAGCTGGATTTTTATCGCAAGGCAAACCTCCCCATCCCCTTGCAATGCCCGGAAGATAGGTTCCTCGCGCGCCTCGGCAAACGCAGTCCGCGAGTGCTCTACCAAGTTCAATGCGCTCGAAGCGGTAAGACCATGTACAGCGCCATACCCCCTGCTCCTGGGAGGGAAATCCTTTCTGAAGACGAATTTGCAAAGGCTATGGAGTGAGCAAAGGCCGAGGGCATTTCTACTTGCAGCGGTTGTAGGAACCAGGAAATTTCGTTGGCGGCGAATATATGAACGCCAGGCTCTCACCACCATCGATGGTCAAAAACTTGATTAGGCGCTCACTCACTCTATACTATGAGCCACAGTAGTTTATGCTTGAACCACACGCCCCCCGCCGGGGACCCAGAGGAAGTCCTCCACCGCCTTGTTGATCATGACCAGGGCGTTGTGGACGGACAT
>CAZPBV010000039.1:12013-14807 GCA_964584675.1 uncultured Bdellovibrionales bacterium | reverse complement strand
CTGCTCGCCCACATGGCTTATACTCTACCCTGTTTCCCATACGAGGTTTCTCGCATCATAACCTCAGTTGGAAGTTCTAAGGTTGAGGGATATGAGCTCAGCAGCACAGCCGGCTCGCTATTTTCAAGTTGCGCGCGATGCGCGCTCACCCGATTCAGCACCCGCCATGACGGTAACCCTTGCTGCGTTTGATACTGAAAAATATCGCGCTGCCTTAACACTCCATCAGCAACCGGGCCAATTTCCTTTACCTCCATGACGCGCCGCCTTCCAGTTACCCGGCAGACGTCCACGTACACAATAACCTGCACGGCCGTGGCAATTTGTTCACTCAAAACTTGCCGTGAAACACCGCGTTGAGCTCGTCCTAAGAACAGTTCGAGCCTCGCCACCGCCTCGGCGGCGCTGCGCGCATGTATCGTCGAGAGGCCCGGGTGACCAGAGGCGCACACATCAATAAAGGCTTCGGCTGCCTCGGCATCACGCATCTCGCCAAAAATGATGCGATTCATTGCCATTCGCATACCGGCGCGAATGCACTCCTGTGGGCTTACCCTCCCGGCGCCGTCAACATTCATATCGCGTGTACACAGGTAGCGCACATGCGGATGCTCAAGACGAATCTCCGGAGTGTCCTCAATAACCAGTATTGAGTCAGTTTCGGGAATACTAGCAGCCAGAGCGCGAGCTAAAGTGGTCTTCCCGGTGCCAACCTCGCCCACCAAAAGCAGCGTCTGCCCCCCATGAATGAGCGCTCTGAGATACTCAAAGACCGGCATTGGCGCCATGCCGAATTTTACAAGCTCATTGACAGTAACCAGGGAGAAGCGATTAAGCCGAATAGTGACATATGGGCCGGTGTCGCAGAGCGCCTTATGCACTGCGTGAACCCTCGCAAAAGATCCAACCATGCCGTCTGCTATCGGGCACTTTGTTGAATACGTCGTTCCCGCCTTCTGCAGCAAGCGCTCGACAAATGCCTCGTAACTTTCCGGGTTAACAAACGAAATACCTGTCGAATAATTTCGACGCCCCTGCTGCACCGAGACTCGCGCATAATCGGTAATGATTATGTCGGACACATTGGGGTCATCGACAAGCTCTTGAAGTATGCCGAACGGACGCTGTTCACGCTCAATCTGTTCAAGGACCTCATCACGTTCAATAGTAGTAAGTTCTAAGCCTAACCGCTGAGCAACGCGCTGAATGAGCGCCTGAACTTCGCCGCTCCCAATAACAGAGTTCCCCTCCGAAGCATCACTGAGGGCATACCCCAACTCCCGTTGCACTTCGTCAAGGACGAAGGAAAGAGCAGGCGCAAGCATGCGAGACGTCCGCCCAGAGACTGGCGCTGAGAGCGAGTTTGGGGCCGGCAATAAGTGCACAGCCCTGCCTGAAGGTAGTGTTGGTTCAGGGGCGACCTTTCTCATGAGACTCCCCCGCGCCTGAAACGAAGAATCCCTCTGGAACCACCTCCGTTTTCACCCACTTGCCATCGGCCAATGCAAAGCTATGTTCTTTCCCTTGCTCTTTGACAGAAACATATCCGCTCACCGCCAGCCGCTGCTCGGGAACAACTCCCTGCTTTAAATTGTCAGGCGTAAATATAGTGTCATTCCAATTTTCTTCATCCTTAATGCTCCTCAGGGCAAACGCTATCTTGCCAAGTGGAATAGCGGTATTAATGGCCAAGCACTGCTCTTGCGTTACCAATAGCGTAACCGTGCTTGGAACACTGGGCGCTGAGCTTCCCTCGACGGGAGAAACCGAGCGCTCTGCCGAGAGCACTTTCACTTTCTCGGCGATAACGGTGGTGCGCTCCTTCTCTACCAGTAATACGTCAACAACCGAACCGGAGCCGGCCCAGCCCTCGACGGCCGATGTAGCATCAACTCGAATAGTCATCGCTCGCATCCCCGGAGGAATGCGCTCTAGTACAGGGTTCGAGGCCTGAGCAGTAAGACTTAAATTTGAAGCAAACAACGGCAAGTTAGCGGGCAGAGGCGCTACCGCCACGGCCTCTACATAGCCCTCAAGCGACATAAGCGCTCCCGCCGGCAACTGATGCTTGGGATAACTCATGGTCTTGAACTTAACATCCCGCATGCGAGTGCCTGCGGGAACAAATTCCGAAGGCACCGGAACCTTCACGGCATCAAACTCAGCTACCACGGGCTGAGTCACAACTGCCGGCTGAGGAGTCGGCTGTCGAAGGAACGCCACTGCTGCGATTGCCAAAGCAATCGCAAGGACTAGCGGCCCGGCGGTGCCCCCTCTATGCCTTCGGGAAATTCGTCTTGTTGCACTACGTACTGCCATGGCTCCTCTGCGCTATGACTTAACCACCCTGAGAAGAGTTGCTGCCACCGCTGTCAGTGTTGCCAATTGCCCCAGCCTGGTGTGTAGCCCAGCTACCGACACCAACAAAAAATTCTCTCAGGCCCTGTCCCATTTGATTGAGACCGAAATAGACTACAGCAAGCAAAATAGAAGCCCCTGCAACATACTCCAGTAGTGTATATCCGGCTTGCTTCCCAGCTATTCGTTTCTTTTCACGTTTCATAACTCCTCCTTTAAAAAATCTCTCTGTCACACCTCAACTCGGGCTGTTGAAATAAAGAATTCGGCTCCAATATCATTGTCTTCGTTTCGTGGTTGCGTCCCAACAACCAGGTCGCTTCCAGGCAAAGCATTCGGCAAAGCGCCCTCCTTCAATGGCCCTTGCAACACCTCAGAGTGATATGGCAACTCCATGGAGTTCGAACCACTCTGTTCCCGAACAACTCTACGAAGC
>CAZPBV010000039.1:11144-12003 GCA_964584675.1 uncultured Bdellovibrionales bacterium | reverse complement strand
GAGAGGCGTTTTGATCTACAACGCCTAAACGCTCCAGCGCTTGCATGAGCGCATTTCCCACACCGGCCCGTCCCAAGGAAAACAGGGTATTTCCAGAACCGGGCCAGCGTCCTCCCACCCGACAATGGGGGATCGGCTTTCCCAGCCAAGCTGATTCATCGCATCGCGTTGCGCGATTCAGCTCGTGCCGCAAAATTCTCGAGGACAACCCGCCTGCATAGGTGCCATTCTCAATGATGGCCAGCTCCGCGCCCACGGACATTTGATTTCGAACGCGAGAAATCTTCTCAACTGAGGCATACACGGTTGCCGGATCGCCATTTACCACAAAGAAGATGTAATCAGCGGCACGATAGAGACTGCGGGCAATAGCCGAGCGGGCATGAGCAATATCTACAACGACAAAATCAAAGCGCGCATCAATAATTTCTAAGACTGCCAGCAAGGTTCTCGAAACTCGGGAGTGCGAATCATAAAGGTCATCCGTATCGGGAACAGGGGGCATAACAACAAGCTCTTCTCCCTGATCCGTCAGGACACTCAGACACTGAAGAACAAACTCGTCCGTTACCGGGCGCTGCTCATCAAGCAAGAGTCGCAGATTCTCGTTGATGAACGGCCGCACCTGAAGAAAGCGGCTCATATCTTGGGTCTCAAAATCAAAATCGAGCAGAGCCACCTTCTTCCCTTGGCTGTACAACGCTTCACCTAAAGCCGCCGCAACAGACGTAACCCCAACCCCTCCTTTGCCGCCATCCACCACCACCAACTTTCCCGCCTTCTTGGCGGCCGCCCTCTTTGAAAGCAGGACAATCTTTCGCAACAACTCATCTGGCGACAGATCTCTGGGAAGAACATC
>CAZPBV010000039.1:0-11134 GCA_964584675.1 uncultured Bdellovibrionales bacterium | reverse complement strand
GTCAATATTTGAAAGACCGCTGTACTGATCGGGCGCTTGAGCCCACAGCAACGACTGAGGAAACAATTCGCGAATACGCCCTACCTCAGTCAAATCCTGGGCGATGAGCTCGGGACCTATCACGCATACGTCGGGGGTGCCGTGAAACTTCAATTCCTGCGGCGATAGCGGCTTTACACTCACTCGAGGCAAAACATGAAACTCACCGGAATTGGGGTGCAGCAACTGAGTTAAGAGCTCCACTGTTCGGGCCCTTGATGATGCGCTAAGGTCAACGACAAAAAGAGATATCATGTGTGCGTTCCCTGACCGAATGAATAAATTTCTTTCATCGCCCCCTTGTTCGCACTTTTTTAAAAAAAGTTTCGGACTGATCGAAAAAACCTGGAAATAGTTTCAAAAGCAAGATTGAAGGCCCTTAGTGATGGGCTTCAAAAGAACCCCCGAAACGCCTTGAGGAACAAACCTAACAAGGGAGTCGCTATTGATGAAAAAGGATAACCAGAAAACAAACCGCTCACTGCATGGGCGAGCCTGACCAGGAAAGGTTACCAGCCTCTCGATCGCTAATCAAAGCGGGAAGATGTAATCGCGACAGATGCGTACAGACAAAGACAGGTTAAGACACCTGGTGGCCTGCCTATTATATCAAGTATGATTTTAGGGAAGGCGGAATGGTGGCGACCGTGTCAGCTGCCAAAAATGGTTTTGGAGGAACCATGAGAGACCCCATCGCCCTCCAAAACCCGGAAAGTAAGCGAGGCACTAAATTTAGTACCCAGTTAAAAACTGAGTGCCACCTTTCTTACTGTAGGAGCGAAAGAGCCAGCGTCGGTTGCTGATTAGCTTGAGCCAACACAGCAGCACCAGCTTGCTGCAGAATGCCCAAGCGGGTAAGTTCAGCAGCCTCGGTCGCAACATCCACGTCGCGAATCCGGCTCTCCGCGGCAGCAAAGTTCTCACGAGATACCGTGAGGTTATTAATGGCAACTTGCAATCTCGCCTCAGTCGCTCCGAGCACACCTCGTTGCGCGGCGAGTGACGAAATTGCGTTATTGACAGCGTCAAGCGCCAAGCGGGCCGCTGACTGCGCCAACTCCGCCGTTGCATCGGCAATGGAGTAGGTGAGCGCGGATTTACTTGGGGCAGATAGTCCGAGCGCTGCCAAGGTTCCCTCAACACCGTTGAAAGACACCTGAGACGTTGAACTGGAGTTAAATCCCACCTGAAGAACGAATTGGGAACCACCCGAGAGGAGCTTCACACCGTTAAATGTGGTGGTGTTTGCAATTCGTTCAATTTCAGACGCCAGCGCGATAAATTCGTTTGAGAGCGCAGATCTTTGCTGTGTCGAAAATACTCCGTTCGCTGACTGCTCCGCCAATTCGGCAAGACGTGAAAGCACGTTGCCGATCTCGCCAAGGGCTGAGTCGGCAATACCGATGGTAGAAATACCATCGTTTGCGTTTCTGATAGCGACGGACGCGACGCGTTGGTTGGCTCGCAAAGAGTCAGCAATCGCGAGACCGGCAGCGTCATCGCTGGCACGATTAATACGCTGACCCGAAGCTAACCGTTCGAATGTTCGTGACAATTGGTCCGTTGCAATTCCCAGTCTTCGTTGGGCCTGCAAGGACGCTATGTTGGACCCGATAGTGATGGCCATGTTACTTTCCTCCTTGAATATACAGACCTAGCCTGTCCGTCATTCCTTTGACGGATGAACCCCGATGAGGTTCCCAAGAAGTACCGGCCACATCAGCATGATGCGTTCGGAAAACCGCATAAACCGGCTATTCAAGCATACGGGTGCCTGAACGATCGGCTTACATAAGAGACAGCGCGGGCAACGCCAAACTCTCTGCAGTCGAATTTCTCGGGACTAAGCCCAATGAACACGGTGATGTATCTTGGAATATTGTACTGCTCGTTCCTCGCTACAGGACCGTACCCAGCTACTTTCTAAAGAACCTATACGGTGCGGAGGAAAAAATTCTTGAGTATTTTTTTAGGTCTGCGTGTGATAGTAAAAACCCTCGCATTGATTCCGATGGAAGCCGCCCTCAAATCGAACAAAAGGGGACATTAGTTGATTGATCAAAAAGCGAATATTTTCAGCAAACTCGATGTCAGGCGGCAGTGGCTTGGAGGGGGCTATTCACTCGCCTATGAAATTTCAGCTCCGCTCACACCACCATTGCTGAGCGATCTGATTGATCGATGTATACGTAGCCTCATCCCACAGGATTTCTTTCAAAGGAAGACGGCAATTAATGTCAAAGGCCGCGATGCTCTCAACATGATTGACCCAGCTATCCCCGAGCAAGAGAAACCAACTGCAGATGAAATCTTGTTCCTTTCCGGCGACGTACCACTGGCCTCAGCAAGTGGAGAATCGGAGTCTCATTTCCTCAAGTTCAGAATAAACTCTCGATTTCATTCTTTTGAAGGGAATCATGAAATACTGCACAGCGCGGTCGCTGAGCGACATGGAGACTACGCGCACGACATTCCGTTTCAATATCTCGGTCGAATTTTTCCATTTAGGCCGAATCGTTTTCGTCTTGGGCTTGATTTCTTTAAAGGAAGGTTTCTTTCGGGCTTGGTGGGAATCGCTCCAACAGTAACAGAAACTCTCCTTCTTGAAGCAGATTCTACAAACTTCTTGTTCAGACTATCGGCCGAGCACGCTAGACATCGAGATACTCCCCCCGCCCAAACAATGAATACGTTTCAGTCACTCGATGGCATACTTCAAACCGTATTGGGGTTTAGCTGCCTCCAAGACTTTCGCTTGAAGGCAGTTTAAGGGGGAACTATCCAGCCTTCGCGGTTTCGTCCTTCTTTTTCCCTTTATGCTCCTTTTGGCCGCCACCATGCCCCTTACCATCCTGGCTCTTCTTTCCACATGAGCACTCCTTGTTCTCTTTGCAATGAGAACAAGAACATTTTTCACCTTCACCCTTGCAATCCTTATGATCGGAGCAGTGGCATGCTGCTTTTCCCTTGCCATCCGCACCACCACCATCGGCAGCATACGCATTGGAAGAAAGTACCGGCGCTAATGACAACGCCCCCATACAAAGAATGGCAAGAATTATTCTCATAAACAGAGCCTCCAAAAAAGGTTTAATCCGCCAAATGTAGCACGCCCCTCATGGGAGCACGAGGCCCCGCGCGAGAGCCTTTCTTTACTCAAACTACATTCGGCCTTATTATACTTCTCCGGCGGGATTACCCTATGACCAGCTCGTATATTCTCATATATTCCGGTGGACTTGATTCCACGGTATTGCTTTACCATCTTCGCGCTTCGGGCAGTTTGGTCGACTGCCTCTCTTTTGATTACGGACAAAAGCACCGCCGAGAAATCTCCTCGGCCCGTTTTTTGTGTGACTCTTTAGGGATACCTCACTCAACCGTTGACATCTCAGCTCTCAATACACTTTTTGGGAAAAGCGCTCTCACCGACCAGTCAACCCCCGTCCCGCACGGTCACTACACCGATGAAACGATGAAAAGCACCATCGTCCCAAATCGTAACATGATCATGATTGCCGCCGGTATCGCCTGCGCCATTTCTCGGGGAGCCGATGCTGTCGCGTATGGGGCGCATTGCGGGGACCATGCCATTTATCCCGATTGCCGGCCCGAGTTTGGCGAAACCCTCAATCAGGCGGCGCAGTTGTGCGATTGGCGTCCCATTCGAGTAGTGTTTCCCTTTATTTCCATGTCCAAGGCCGAAATAGTGAAGCGCGGAACAGAACTGAGGGTTCCCTTCAATCAAACCTGGTCATGCTACGAGGGCGGAAAGGCACATTGTGGACGCTGCGGCACATGTGTCGAGCGCATTGAGGCATTTCACGAGGCGGCTATAGCCGACCCCACGATCTACGCCGAGGAAAGATGAAGATTTCAGCTATTCGACGATTTCGCTTTTGCGCGGGCCACCGGTTGGCTCAACATGAGGGTCCCTGCAGGAATCTCCATGGACACAACTATGTTGTTTACCTGCATGTAACGGCTCCTCGCCTCGACCCGCTCGGACGCGTAGTCGATTTTGCGGTACTAGAAGAGACTTTTGGGAATTGGCTTAACACTCATTGGGATCACGCCTTTCTGGTGTCCGAGGCCGATCTTGAAGCTCTCAGAGCTCTTGAAGTTATTGAAGGACAGAAGATCTTCAAACTCCCATGTAATCCCACTGCCGAGAATATGGGCCGTTATCTAGTCGAGAAGGTCGCACCACACGTACTTAAAGATCGCTCAGTCACCATTGAAAAGCTCGTCCTTTGGGAAACTGAGAATTGCTTTGTCGAGATTGTACCTTGAAGCACTATACCATTAATGAGGTTTTCTATTCCCTTCAGGGCGAGGGCGTGAGGGCAGGCGCTCCTAATGTATTTGTGCGATTTTCCGGGTGCAATCAAACCTGCCAGGTAGCGAGTCACGGTTTTGACTGTGACACTGAGTTTGTGAGCGGCCGCGCCATGACCAGTGCTAAACTTATTGAGGAAGTTCAAAGTGTCGGCGGCTTATGCTCGTGGGTGGTCCTTACAGGAGGCGAGCCGGGACTGCAAATTGATGCTGCCCTCATAGAGGAGCTCCATGCGCAGCGCTATAAGATTGCCGTTGAAACAAATGGAAGCGTCGAATTGCCTGATGGCATTGATTGGATCACAGTAAGCCCTAAAGTAGCTGAGCACGCGATTCGCCAGCTTCGGGCTGACGAGGTCAAGTACGTGAGGGTTTTTGGTCAGGCGTTGCCGAAAACTCGGGTTGAGGCTCGCTATAAGCTCATTTCCCCTGCCTTTCATGGAGACGCTATCGATCGCAAAACTCTCGATTGGTGCATCGCCTTAGTAAAGGAGAACCCCGAGTGGAGACTATCACTTCAAATGCACAAGGCATGGGGGATAAGATAGAGCGAGTCTCATGAAGAAAATTGACTTCTTGGGATTGGCCGATTCTTACGTACTTTCCAACGGCCTGATCGATCTGATCGTGCCTTCGGCTATTGGCCCGAGAGTCTTGAGTTTTTCTGTGACCGGCGGACCCAATCTTCTCCATGCCTCCAACTTTTCACCCCCTCTCGCAGCACCTCTTCCGCACGGCGGTCATTGGATGAACTACAGCCGATTCGGAAATTCTCCACCTCAACCGGCAGATAACGCCAGAGCGGGCGTGGAAGTTGAAAAAGGTTTGTTCAGGGTGCGACAGCAGGTCGAAGAGCCCGCGAAAATCATCAGAGAAATGGAGATTCGGCTTTTTCGAGGCTCGTCACAAGTCCACATTACTCATCGCATTTTTAACCAGAACGCATGGGCTATTTCCCTATGGGGATGGAGCGGCACCGCATTCCCTTCCGGTGGTGTCGCTATCATTCCTACCACATCTGGTCAGCGAACGCGCTCTCTGCAGGTGACGCCACCAGGAAATTTCGGCGACAAGCGCCTTTGTCTGTACTCAAACTGCATAGCAATACAAGCTCCCCCCCACTCTGAGCAGCCTTTCGAAGCGACAAGTGCTCTGGTGGATGGTTACGCCATTTATTGGCGAAGTGGATTTCTTTTTGCTTGTCGCCCTCATTTTTATGACAACACGGAACAGGAACAGCAAGTAACCATTCATTCCGGTCCGGATTACCTAGAGCTTCGCTCTCACTATGAGGCTCGATCCGTGGCAAGCGGCGCCTGTTTTGAATTTCAGGAGGACTGGGTTGCGACAGCTTGTCCTGACAACCCCCTTGCCCATGCTGAATCTATGGCACGCGTAATCAATGAGATGACATTCCGGTGAGGCGCACTATGAAGGGGGTGCGGCGGCAATTGAGGAGACGATCGAGAACAATTCTTGTATGGCTTCTTATTCTTGGAGCGCTTATCTACGTCAAACTTGAGAAATACTGCTCTGCCCCAAACTCACTCAGTTGCCAATCGATTGCATGGATCGTCGGGGGTTTGGCCACCCTGGTTTTATGCTCTCTTGGTATTCGATACTTTCGTCAAAAAGCCTCATCCGCTACTTATTCCCAAGACGGGTTTGCGCTCCACCCCGAGCGCTATGAGAAAGCGATCATTCAACTGTGGGGCCGCATTGAATATGTATTTCCCGATACTTTTTCAGAGCGCGTAAAAAGAAAGATTATCGACCTCTACCGAAGCATGCTTGGAGATACCGACCCCAACGGCCGTTACCTGCATCAGCGATTTCTCATGAGCTCCCCGCTCCTGCTCCAACAGCACCGACTGTTAGTGTTCCACAACCTCTCGTTTGGCAAGGAACCAATTAAGAAGGGGCGGTGGGTGGAAGTACAAGGAGAATATCTTCATACTCCGGGAGTAAAGAAAACAGCTTGGGGAAGCGACTCAACGTTCTATGGCAGGCTGCACTACACTCACACCCCGAAAGGGTTCCTACGAGTGAGCCGTTCACGGGCTGGCATACGAAATGCCATTTCCACAGTAGAAATAAAGACATTGCCAAAAGAGGGCATTGCGAGAAACGAGGTCCCGGGGTGAGGCTCTCTCTCCGAGAAACCCCTATATAATCTTCGTATAACAAGGTTCCCCCTGACGACCAGGGAACTAATTCCCCCCATTTGTGGTCGAATCCGTCGCATGCTAACCTGGCCCGGAACTTGCCAGGAGTCTATCAATATGAAAGGCCGAATTTATCCGAACACCAAGCACTACTTAGGCGCACTGGCGCTCGTTATGGTCATTGGATGTGCAGCACAGGCCGCCCATGCGGAATCGCCGGCAATCTGTGCTCAGGTGGTGCCCTGCGACGAGAACGGCGACCTTCTTCCAGAGTTTAGTGATCAAAGTAGCCCGTGTTATGAGCACTACCTTACTGCCTGTCAAAATGCCTCCACCAATGAACTGGTCAAAAAGTTTCGATACTGCGAAGACTCTCGACAGTCATCCGACCAAGTCATTCAGAGGCTCATGAAAGAAAACTCTCGTCTTAAACGGTTGGCGCGAAAACGCAGGGATACTCGCCGCCAATAAATTTTCCTGATTCGTAGGATCTTTGCAAGGCCAAGTAGAGTTCAGAGGAAGGGTCTGGCCCGGGCGGCTTGTGCGGTGCGTATGTGTTATCCCTCCGGCGGCATCTTTTGTTCTTTTCTAATTTTCGCTACTATTGCTTGGTGAACGCCACCTCGCCATATTTTGACAAGCGCAGCGCATTTTTTAAAGATTTTTTTGAGCGCGGCCTTTCCTTTGAAGACTATGTTCAAACCGGCAGCGCGCAGCAGCGCCAACGTTGGCAGGACTTCCATGCTCTTATGCACCTCTCATCAGGCCAACGGGAGCTTCTTGCTTCATTTTCCCGGTCCATGAATATTTTAGTGATGTCTGGGATTTGGTGCGGAGATTGTGCGCGTCAGGGTCCCATGCTGGCTATCATTGAGAAGGCCTGTCCTGCCGCTCAAGTTCGATTTATTGAAAGCAAACAATCCCCTGATCTCCAGGCCGAACTTCGTATCAACGGAGCTGAAAAGGTCCCGGTTGTAGTCATACTGTCGGAAGATTTTTTTGAAATTAGCCGTTTTGGCGATCGTCACTTAAGCGTGTACCGGCACAAGGTCGCCACCGAACTCGGACCCGCATGTGATAGCGGCCTGGGCAGACCGAACGAACAGGCAATAGCAGTGGAGCTACAAGAATGGATTGATCATATCGAGCGGGCACAACACTTACTGCGACTCGCTCCTATGCTCAGAAAGCGATATAGTGATTAAAACTCTCGGGAGGGAAGCGAGATGTACGACGAAAATATGGTAAAGCCAATGCGAGAGGAGTTGACAAAACTTGGAGCTGTCGAGATGCGTACCCCCGAAGAAGTAGATACCTGCCTTGGTAAGCATTCGGACGGCACCACTTTGGTAGTGGTAAATTCAGTATGTGGTTGCGCTGCCGGTGGCGCCCGGCCCGGAGTTGCTCTTGCCATGAGACACCATAAACGCCCTTCGCGCATTTTCACCGTGTTTGCCGGGCAAGACAAAGAGGCCACCGCCCAAGCAAGAACATATTTTGTCGGCCAACCGCCATCTTCCCCGGCTATGGCACTTTTTAAGGATGGAAAATTGGTTCACATGGTGCATCGTGCCAACATAGAAGGCCATACACCACAACAGATTGCGGCGCTTCTTACGCAGGCATTTGACACCCATTGCTCGTAGAATGGGGTCTCAATTTTCTCTATTCGCTGCTCATGAATTTGCCTCTTTCATACAGCCTCTGCGGGGTCAAGCAGAGTTTGTGGCAAATGCCTCATTTTGCTGGTTTTCAAGAATGAGCGTCCGTTGTTGATTTTTCCTATCTCAATGCTACACTGCGCCGATACAGACATTCAAAGGAATTAGGTTTCTGAGCTGGTTGTGTAACCACCTCAACTATTAGGATTTGTGATGGCTCGTGGTAAGGCGATTCGTCTTTTCTTTCAGCGTCCATTAAGCCTCGGGAGAAGGAGAGGCTCGTCGTTTGTCTCGGATGCTGTACCTCACGATAGGCCCACATCTCAGCCCTGCCTGATGCTTCCGGAAGATCTCCGTCCTGCATCGACCGATTCTTTGCCGGGTTGTTCTGAGCCATCATTTCCCCATTTTTCGACACAGAAATTTCCATGGCGCTGCCTTGAAAGCAATGGCCCTTCTTCTCCTTCCAATTGCGACGTAGTGGTCCCTTCCAACAATACGCATCTAACTGGTAAATCAGAGGCTCCCTCCAACACTATTTTTCAATATATTGAACTTTCTCCGAAGGAAATCCCAGCGCTATGTTTACTTGCCAATCCTTCTATTAAACGCATTCAGCTGATGTTCGGAGTAACACCGGGCACATCGAGAGCACACCTTTTGCACTACGCCTTTACCAGCGCGAGTCATTTTCAACTCCTCATTCGCGAGATCGCTATTATTATTCACTGGGCAGATCACCTTGAGCCGTCGAGTAGTCATATTCGCGTTTCACCGCGAGTACTTATGCGTAAACAAGGTATCGATAGGTTCGTAGTATCGATCCCGGGAGTTCTTGAACTGCACATCGGCGAGCATAGTGAGGAAGGTCGCTGTTAGCCCGTCGAGCGCATGTTTGCACTCCTTTGACTAGCCTTGCCAAAGGAGCGATAGTTTAAACTTACGGTATGATTGTCGTATCCGCTGCTACTGTCATGTCACGGTTTGCCGGGCAGCTTCAAGCTGCCGAAGCTAGGTTTCCTATTCCTGAAGTTCCCTTCGTTGACGGTCAGACGCCTGACGGGAGCTCGCTTTATCTTCATTATGGCAGTCTCATCGTTGCTGCGAAACCTCCAGGCACTATAGTGGCATATGTTACTTGTCGCAACGAAGCATCTTGGAGGTTCGCAAATCTGTGCCTTGAAGATCAACCCGACCCGACTCGAAAGGCTGTGGTAAACTTTAAAGATCGGGCTACCGACATAGCACCACAAAACGCGAACATTCGACAAATGTTCGCGTCTGGTTGGGTATTTCGAACTCTTACCCCAGAAGAAAGTGAATGCTTCGGTTGTGTGGCGAGGAAAGGACTGGGATGGGACGGGCCCTATCAAATTGGTCCACCCTCAACAAATGGGTCATAGAGGTGACGCCTTGTGCCGCTCACCTGCCGAGAAGCGCAACGACAGGTGCTTAAAACGTGCCTAATAAATCGCTTAAGTCATCCCACCTATCGCAAGAAGATCCTGCAGAAACATCCGGTCCCGGGATAGGAGGCAAACATGAAATTCCTAGGCTAACCATCTGATTCTTATAATTAAATAAGATTTAACTTGAAAAATAGGTATTTCATTATTAAATTTCAAGATAACTACAACCATTCTAATTTATTGAGAAATTTATGAATCCTTACGTTGAGCGATCATTAAGCAATAAACTGGTGGCTCTCTTTGAGACTTTTCCTATCGTAGTGGTAACCGGGGCAAGGCAGGTAGGAAAGAGTACCCTGCTCAGGCATCTATTTGGCGAAGTGGCTGGCAGTGTGATTTTCGATCCCCTGCTTGATATTGCAGGTGCCAAAGCGGATCCCGAACTGTTTTTGAGAACTCACCCCCCCCCTCTCATATTAGATGAAATTCAATACGCTCCGGAAGTGGTTCCAGTGCTCAAGCGCGTTGTCGACAGAAGTCGAAAGCCGGGAATGTACTTAATAACAGGTTCTCAGCAGTGGGAAGTAATGAAGTCTCTCGCCGAAAGTTTAGCCGGCCGTGCTGTTTTTCTTCATCTTGACGGATTCTCGGCCTCAGAACTAGCGGCTGTCTCGTCGGCAAAAGGGAGTAATTGGCTAGAGTCTTGGTTTCAAGATCCATCGCTCGCCATGAAACTGAAAAAAACGGAACTGCCTCACGACGTCTACGAACAACTTTGGCGTGGGTGGCTTCCGGACGCACAGAACATCGATCTGTCCTTGGTCCCCGATTTCCATGAAGCCTATATCCGCACCTACATTGAAAGAGACGTACGTTTGTTGGCGGAGATAGAGGACTGGCGCCAGTTCCGGCGTTTCTATCAGCTCATGTGCGGGCTGACTGCTCAAGAAGTCAATTATAGCGAGTTGGGGCGCGATCTGGGCTTAAGCCCTGCCACTGCCAAACGCTGGCTGAGTATGTTATTGGCGACCTTTCAATGGTTCGAGTTACCCCCCTTTTCCCAGAACACCCTAAAACGGATAAGCAAAAAACCAAAAGGTCATATTTCTGATGTGGGCCTTGCATGCCGTGCCGGTGTCATATCGTCGCCGCAAGGACTTGCGGGCCATCCCAGCTGGGGCAGCATATTCGAAAGTGCCGTTGTCGGTGAAGTAAAAAAACAGTGCGGGCTTATTTCTCCAAGGCCCAACCTCTACCACTGGCGCAGTCATGGTGGGGCTGAAGTAGACTTGCTGCTCGAAAGAGATGGAATTCTTTTCCCGCTTGAGATTAAGTCAAAAACAAACCCAAATAAACTTGATGCGAAGGGAATTGCAGCTTTACGAGAATCCTACCCACGAGGGAATATAGGCCCCGGGCTTATTCTATCGCTAACGGAAACGAGCTACAAAGTTACTCCTGATGTAACCGTTGTTCCCTGGAACTGCCGCCTTCCAGAATAACCCGTGTCGTCGCCGAGAAA
>CAZPBV010000038.1:0-14861 GCA_964584675.1 uncultured Bdellovibrionales bacterium | reverse complement strand
GAAGCCGCGTTGGTGGAACACAACCAGACCACAATGCTGTCACGCAATCCTTACTTAGAAAACTGCAATGCGGTCATCAGAAAATAACTTTCTGATCTTTATGGGCAGATCTTGGCCGGAGCGCCCACACATCAGACCACCCGCAACCTGGTAAAAGAATTTATTCCCCTCGCCGGGTTCTCTTCGGGCTGTGTTTATAGTATCGAACCATCAACCCAGATGCTGGTACCGCAGTTATTTCTGGGAGATATGCGGCTTCGGTCCCGTGATGCGGTACCGTACGATCTGGACACCCCGGGTCATGACGCGGTTTGTTTGGCATTTCAGGGCCGAGAGCCAATAATCGACAGAAACAAGCCGGTCGGTGAACTCTCTTTTACCGGCCTGGCAGGAGTGATAGGCCACGCCAATAGAATCGGCGTCCTTTACCTCGAACTTCCTCAGTTAGTTTTTGACGCCAGCGAAAAACTGCACCTGAACCACTTTCGGGCATTCTGTTATGCGCTCACCGATTGTCTCTCCATAGAGCAACCTCTGCAATCAGATTAGGCGTTTTTCAGTTGTTGTGCATGAAACGCATATTCCACTTCCTCTTTATGCTCCTTGCTACGGTAAACAGCTGCCTGCCGGCAGCAGCTCAGACTCCCACTCCCCCAGTCCTTGACGGATGGACAACTTCAGCAGACCGGTCCGGCATCCAACTGAGCGGCTCCGCTGTCACCTTTAGCTCTCCGGCCATTGCCGAAATTGACGGGAACTCCTCAAACGGCAAAGAAGTGGCAGTAGGCGGAGCTGACGGAGTTCTTTACGTTTACAGTGCCAGTGGCACACTCTTATGGTCTCAGACACTGCCAAACGCTGCGTGTCCCGGCTCGCGGTCGAACAAGCTCTTGTCATCTCCAGCCGTCGGCGCTCTTTTTGGCGACTCCGTACCATATGTAATAGTCGGCTATGGAGGTATCGGACGAAGCTGTGATGGCGGCGTGGCAGCTTTTCGCGGCACTGACGGAACCCGCACCTGGCTTTTTAGTCTCAAACGCTTTTCCAAGAAACAAAAATTTTGGGCATTCAGCTATTCAGTTTTTTCATCTCCTGTCCTGGGTGACACAGACGGTGACGGCAAACTTGAAATTGGTTTTGGAGCCTTCGATCGAAATGTTTATCTCTTGAACGCAGATGGATCGGTGCGATGGTACTACAACGCCGCCGACACCATATGGTCTTCCGGGGCTTTCGCGAATATCGACTCGGACCCGGATCTCGAATTTATTATTGGAACCGACATTTCCGCCAACAGCAAAATCGATCCGCCGACAACAAATGGCGGCTACGTCTATGCCTTTAAGACAAAGGCGAGAAGACCGAGTAAGATTTCGTTTCGCCAGTCAGACGCCTATGTATGGCAAACCTCCTTTGATCAGGTTATCTATTCTTCACCCATCGTTGCCGATGTATTACCGGACAGCCCTGGCGAGGAGGTCATTGTTGGTTCGGGATGTTTCTTTCCTCAGGGTAATGCAAACAAGACCGGCAAGTGGCTCAAAGTGCTGCGAGCTAGTGACGGCAAGGTCATGCAGACCCTCCCAACGAGCGCCTGCCTTTCGTCGTCCGCCGCCGTTGGCGATATTGATAACGACGGCATTCTTGAAGTAGTAGCGACGGTGAATGGTCATCGTTCGGTAGGAGGCGACGGCCTCAGCCACTTGATCGCTTGGAAAGCATCCGAGCCAACCCCATTGTGGGACATCACTCCTTTTGGACGAGGGCGCAACGATCCCTACGGAGGCAATTTTCAATCACCCACTATTGCCGACGTAGATGGCAATGGATCACTCGAGGTGGTTGTATCCAACTCATCAGTAGTAGGGATTTTTCAAGGATCCGACGGCTCGGCTCTCACCTGCCAAGAGTCATCTTGCGATGACCTGTCGGTTCTCGCCGCCGGTGGGGCACTCAAAAATTCCCCCGCTATTGGTGACCTTAATGGTGACGGGGCATTAGAAATAGTGGCTGCGGGCTCCTATGGGAAACGGTCCAAAGGCGGATTGTACGCATGGACCGGTCTTGAAACGGTCCTGAGTAGTGAGCCGGGGATATATCCATCCTACAGTAGTCCTTGGCCCATGTTTCGTGGCTCAAATTTTTCGGGGCATTAGTAGGCTGTCGTTCTGGGCTTCAGCCGGAGACAAAGGTCGCGATGTCAGTTGGTACTCGCCGACACTATGATCTTGCTGAGATTCAAAGGCGACACTGGGAGCAAACTGCACGCGAAGTCGGGTTTCCGGAATCCCATCTCCATCGGCTAATCGAAGACATGCTGGACCGTATTTCAAACATCGGCAGTTTTATCTCCAGCCTAACCCCGTCTCCCTCTCCACAGGTGGCAGAGCCAACTCTGCGAGGAATTCGCGCCGCAGCACAACGATTGTATGATGTACCAAGGTAGTCCGGCTTTGCCCTCCGGCAGGAAGCCTACCCCACAGAAAAAAGCTATTTCTTGCCCTTTGCTGTTGAGCCCTTAGCGCCGGGGGCCTTTTTTGCCCTCACCCGAGGCCGTGTCTTTCCGTAGCTGCCCCTAAAAATCTTGCCTTTTCTCGAGCGTCCATCACCCTTTCCCATATCAATCTCCTTGCATAAATCTAACAATCAAAGACTCGAAATTGTCATAAAACATAATATGATTGAATATCGTAGCGAAATTAGACAATTCTTTCCAGTTTTTGAGTGATGTAAGGAGCATAGGGCGAGTGGCCAAAGAAAACATTCTAGTCATTGACGATGAGGAAGATATTCTTGAACTTGTTAGATACAACCTTTCCAAAGAAGGCTACCAGTTGCAGTGTGTTACTTCTGGAGAAGATGGTCTGAGGTCTGCCCGCGCGGCAAACCCTGATCTTATAGTCCTCGATCTCATGCTACCCGGCATTGACGGGCTTGAAGTTTGCAAGGCCCTCAAAGGCGATACCAATACTCGCACCATCCCCATTATTATTCTCTCTGCGAAGGGCGAGGAAGCGGACGTGGTGACCGGTTTAGAGCTGGGTGCGGATGATTATATTGCCAAACCCTTTAGCCCGCGAGTCTTGAGCGCTCGCATAAAAGCCGTTTTGCGCCGCAAGGAGGAAGCTCCTGACGATGAACAGGTGA
The DNA here is from genome assembly GCA_964584675.1 of uncultured Bdellovibrionales bacterium. GTDB lineage: Bacteria > Bdellovibrionota_C > UBA2361 > UBA2361 > JBGSMV01 > CAZPBV01. The sequence continues at coordinate 11,714 of CAZPBV010000038.1, read as the reverse complement.
TAGTAAAACGCGATGAGCTGGAAATTAATCCCGGCCGCCACGAGGTCCTGGCGAAGGGGAAAGCTATCGACTTAACCAGGACTGAATTCCGAGTCCTGCATCTTCTTGCTCGGCAGCCCGGATGGGTTTTTACCCGTTATCAAATAGTGGATTCAGTGCACGGAGAGGACTATCCTGTTACCGATCGGTCGGTTGATGTTCAAATTGTGGGTCTTCGCAAAAAACTAGGCCGTTATGGTAAGCTTATAGAGACAGTGCGCGGGGTGGGGTATCGCTTTAAGGGCTAGCCCGCTCGCAACCCCAGAATTGAACATTCATATTTACGAAGAATAACGATTCGACGGCGAACATGCCTAAGAGACCATCTGTTGTAAACGCGTTGGCAGGATTTAGCTCCTGCGTTTTGACAATGTGGGTTGCCGTCATCAGCCCTGATGATGTTGCCTACCCCGCGGGATTTTCGGCTGCCGGCGTCACCGCCCTCCTTATGTACTGGCTTACCAAGCGCATCGAGCATCGCTCACTCGCCAGGGTCTCCGCGCTTTCCTCTCGAGAACTTGCTAAGGAGGAAAAAATAGAGAACCTTCGGGAACAATGCAATCAACAAGAGGCTATCATCGCCTGCATGGTCGAAGCAGTAGTTGCTTTTGATCAGCGAGAGCGCATTATTCGCATTAACCGAGCGGCAGAAAATTTGCTGCACATCACTCCGGACACTGCCGTCGGGAAAAGCATCCAAGAGGTTCTCAAGAGCTCGGCCCTGCAGAAAATCGCTCAACAAATCTTGGCGCAACCTGAAAGCTTTGAAACAGAGATTACGCTCTATGGAAACGAAGAAACTATCGTCCGAGTTTTTGCAAGCGCCTTGCGCAATTCAACCGGCGCATGTTTTGGCGGACTCCTTGTCCTTGACGATGTCTCACATGTGCGGAAACTGGAAGAGATAAGAAGGGATTTCGTTGCAAACGTTTCCCATGAGCTTCGCACACCGATTACTTCTATCAAGGGGTTTGTCGAAACTCTGCTGGACGGGGCGCTCGAAAAGCCGGAGGATGCCACGCGTTTTCTCGGGATAGTCGCCAAACAGGCCGACCGGCTAAATGAAATTTTCAACGACCTTCTGCTGCTGGCTCGTGTTGAACAGACCGGCGAGACCTCAGGTCTTACTTTTGAAAGTGTCGAACTGCAAAATATTATTCAGTCAGCGATAACAAACTTAGAGGAACGTCGGGCGGGAAAAAATATGACTATCGAAGTAATCTGTCCGCACAATTTACGGGCAGATATTCACCCCTCTCTCATGGAACAAGCCCTTGGCAATCTTATTGCGAATGCAATTACTCACAGTGAGCCGGGTAAACACATCACGGTCGAAGGCACATTATTGCCCAACACCGATGAGGTGCGCGTGGCAGTACAAGACCATGGGTGCGGCATTGCACGAGAGCACCTGCCGAGAATATTTGAGCGCTTTTACCGCGTTGACAAGGCACGCAGCCGCAAGCATGGCGGAACGGGGCTGGGACTTTCCATTGTAAAACATATTACGCAGGCCCATCGCGGCCGCCTAGACGTACAGAGCACACTAGGCAAGGGGAGCACTTTTTGCATTATTTTCCCGCGCAATCAGCAACAGGATGGCGAAATATTGCCAAATTTCAACTAGTTGAAAACACCACATACTCTCACAGTACCCTAACATATTACTAACATATACCAGGTAGAGTCTGCCGGTCTGTTCCGCTAGTATCCCGCTCGTGCTCAGTAGTTGTTGTTTAAATTTATGTCTAGGAGAAATTCATGAACAGTGTATCGAAACTAGTTCTATGCGGCCTTCTTGCAATTCCGTTCGGCATGGAAAATGCGCAAGCCGCGGTTCCAGAGAACCTGAGTGGAACCATTAAGATCGACGGTTCCAGCACGGTCTACCCTATCACCGAAGCTGTCGCTGAAGAGTTCGGAGAGACAAATCCCAATGTCAAGGTGACTGTCGGTATCTCTGGTACGGGTGGCGGATTTAAAAAGTTTCTTGCCGGAGAGACTGACGTGTCTGATGCCTCACGTCCCATTAAGTCGACTGAGCACGAACTTGCAACAAAAAACGGCGTGAACTATATCGAGCTTCCTATAGCCTACGATGCTCTAACCGTAGTGGTGAATCCAAAGAACACTTGGTTGCAATCAATTACCGTGGCAGAGCTAAAGAAAATGTGGGAGCCGGAAGCGCAGGGCAAAGTTACCCGCTGGAAGGATGTCAATCCTGCTTGGCCCGACAAGCCTCTTAAACTATTTGGCCCGGGAGTTGATTCTGGAACCTATGATTACTTTACCGAAGCAATTATGGGAAAAGAAGATGCCAGCCGCGGTGATTTTACCAGTAGCGAGGATGATAACGTTCTTGTTCAGGGTGTTGCGGGCGATGAATATGCCCTGGGCTTTTTTGGTCTCGCCTACTACACCGAGAACCAGGACAAGCTGCGCGCCGTGAAGATCGATAACGGCAAGGGCGGAGTAATGCCGAGCGCCACAACGGTCATCTCCGGAACTTATCAACCGCTTTCTCGCCCTCTCTTCATCTATGTGCGTAAAGAAGCTACCGATCGGCCTGAGGTGCAATCTTTCATTAGTTTCTACCTCAAACACGCGACGCAACTGTCTCAAGAAGTCGGCTACATTCCGCTGGCCGAGAAGGTTTATCAGCTGGCTACCCAGCGTTTTAGCAACCGGGTTGTCGGCTCTATGTTTGGCGCTCATGGCTCACAGGTCGGAGTAACCCTAGAAGCACTGATGCAAAATCCGTCTCAAACGGGGACCAAGAGTTAACTGAGTAGCTTTAGTTTCTCAGGAATGATTAAATAAGCGCTATGGCTTGCCCAACAGGCCATAGCGCTGCGTCAGAAATGTCCGACGGTCCCTGAACGGGACGTTACTGAGGGACAACAGGATACAGGTCAAAACGGCGGCCTGTATAAGACGGGTTATCGAGACGAAAGAATATATGTCGACCAAAATCCTTTCGCCCCACCCTCTCTCCGTACCAGAGAGCTTCGTGCGCACTTTGGGAGAACGGGTTGTTCATACCCTGCTCTTCTTATGTGGTTGCGTCTCGATCTTTACGACCATTGGTTTGGTTCTCGTTCTTGTCGGCGAAAGTATTCTTTTCTTTTCACACGTCTCTATTTGGGACTTTCTTACCGATACACAGTGGACCCCGCTATTTGTTGACAAACACTTTGGCATTCTTCCCCTACTGAGCGGCACTTTTTTGACCTCGCTCATTGCGGTCTCCGTTGCTCTACCCCTGGGTTTACTTATTGCTATCTACTTAAGCGAATACGCCTCCGATAAGGTGCGGCACGTACTGAAGCCTTTTCTCGAAGTGCTCGCAGGCATTCCCACCATTGTCTACGGGTACTTCGCCATGCTGTTTGTGACCCCTGTTCTTCAGCGCTTCATTCCAGACTTGGAAGGATTTAATGCTCTCAGTCCCGGCCTCGTAATGGGCATTATGATTCTCCCTATGGTGGCATCTCTTAGCGAAGATGCGCTCTATGCCGTCCCTGTGACGCTTAAGGAGGGCGCCTATGCTTTGGGGGCAAATAGGCTGCAAATGGTTTTTGGTGTCTTGGTGCCTGCGGCCCTCGGGGGAATTACGGCTTCTGTCATTTTAGCCATTTCGCGGGCTATTGGCGAAACTATGATTGTTGCTATCGCCGCCGGCCAGCAGCCCACCCTTACCCTCAATCCCCTCCGGTCGGTTGAGACTATGACCGCCTATATCGTGCAGATCTCATTGGGCGACACGCCGCATGGCACCCTTGAGTACCACACCATCTTTGCTGTCGGCCTGATGCTATTTCTTCTCACCCTTGTTCTCAATTCGATTAGCCTTAAGATCCGAAACAAGTTTAAGAGGTCCATACGATGAGCCGGTCGAAGAACGCCCCCTCCCTTCCGCTCCTCGCTCGAAAATCAAGCGAGACAGTCTTCATCGCGCTCGCCCTTGCCGCAACGACCCTTACTGTTGGGATTCTGGTGGTCCTGCTGGCGGACATGGTGCTGGATGGGTTGCCTCGGTTGAACTATGATTTCTTTGTCAGCTTTCCGTCGCGCAGGGCCGAGCGCGCAGGAATAGCCGCGGCCCTGTCCGGAAGCGCAATTTTAATGGTGTTATTGGCGCTCATTGCGGTTCCCCTGGGAGTTGGCGCGGCTATTTACCTTGAGGAGTATGCCCCAAAAAATTGGTTTACCCGCGTCATAGAGCTCAACATCACAAACTTGGCCGGTGTTCCATCGGTAATATACGGGTTGCTCGGACTGCAAATCTTTGTGCGATTTGCAGGCCTCGATAGAAGCCTTATTTCCGGGGCGTTAACTCTGACGATTGTGGTTCTGCCGGTTATTATCATGGCGTCGCGGGAAGCACTTCGAACGGTTCCCCGCAGTTTTCGAGAGGCGTCGATTGCCCTGGGGGCTAGCAAGTGGAAGACCGTTCGAGAACAGGTGCTCCCTGTAGCGCTTCCGGGCATTATGACCGGCTGCATCCTGTCGTTTTCTCGCGCGATTGGGGAAACCGCCCCTCTGGTAATGATGGGCGCTTTAACATATGTCGCCTTTTTGCCGGACAGCATTTATTCGCCCTTTACCGCGCTTCCCATACAGGCTTTTAATTGGATATCAAGGCCCCAGAGCAGCTTCCACGCCAATGCAGCCGCTGCCATAGTGGTACTACTGGTAATTCTCTTGAGTTTAAACGCGCTGGCCATTTTTCTTCGCATGAAATTACAAAAACGGTCTCGATTTTGAGGTGACAAATGAGTACGCTTAAGGAAATGATTCAGCCTCCAGGTAAGTTGCCAGTACTTGGCGCGGGTGAGTTCCGCGAGGCAGATGTTCACCATAACAAAAACGGTTTTATGGCTCCTCAGTTCTTCGCCCAGGATCCTTCTTCCGACTCTCCGCAAGAGGCGGAACAGACTGCAACAAAAATATCGACCCGCGGGGTAAACTTCTTTTACGGGCAATTGCAGGTACTCTTCGACATATCGATTGAAGTTCCGGAGCGGCGAGTTACCGCGTTGATAGGACCATCGGGATGCGGCAAATCAACTTACCTGCGCACTCTTAACCGCATGAATGATACCATTGACGGCACGCATCTCGAAGGGACTGTGCTGATTGATAATCACAATATTTACCACCCTCGAACCAACCTCGTAGCGCTCCGAAAGAAAGTGGGGATGGTCTTTCAGAAATCAAACCCGTTTCCAAAAAGCATATATGAAAACATTACTTACGGACCGCGTGTTCACGGCATCGGGGACAAGCGCGAGTTGAGTCGAATCGTTGAACAATCACTAACTAGAGCCGATTTATGGAAAGAGGTCAAAGATCGCCTGCATAGCAACGCCTATGACCTTTCCGGCGGCCAGCAGCAGCGACTGTGTATAGCGCGAGCCCTGGCGGTAGAACCTGAGATCCTTCTCATGGACGAGCCGGCTTCCGCTCTCGACCCGCGTTCCACCGCCAAGATTGAGGACTTAATTGCCGAACTACGGCGTCACTATACGATAGTCATTGTTACACATAACATGCAGCAAGCTGCGCGCGTGTCTGACTTTACCGCTTTCTTTTACGAAGGACGTTTAGTGGAATACGACAGGACGCGTCAGCTGTTCACTAAGCCGCGACACCAGCACACCGAGGATTACATAACTGGACGATTTGGATAATGCTATGACCAAGCACTTTGAAAATGAAATAGAAATCCTTAAGAAGAAGATACTGTCGGTGAGCACGCTTGTTGAAGAGAGTGTTCACCTGGCAGTCAAAGCGATGCTCACCTTCAATATGGAATTGGCGCAATCTATCATTGAGAATGACGAAGAAATTGATCGTCTCGAAGTTGAGGTCGAGGAAGATTGCCTTAAGATCTTGGCTCTCTATCAACCGGTAGCAGCAGACCTTCGATTTGTCATCGCAGTTCTCAAGTTGAACCATGATATTGAACGCATTGGAGACCTGTCGGTGTCAATAGCGCATCGCGCCCTTACCTTATTTGAGCTGCCCAAAATTCAAATCGTTTGGGACTTTTCCGATATGGCTGACAAGGTGAAGGCAATGTTGAGAAAGAGTCTTGAATGTTTGGTAAATCGCGATTCGTTACCCGCCTATGAAGTGCTGGCTTCGGACGATGAGGTGGACAATATTAATCGCACCATGTATCGGGAAATTCAGGCTGCAATGAAAAAGAGCCCTGAGACTTTGGAAAGTTTGCAGTGCCTTATCTCGCTTTCACGAAGCCTGGAACGAATAGCCGACCACGCCACCAATATTGCCGAAGATGTCATCTACTTAGTCGAGGGGAAGATAGTGCGTCACCATCGTCATTCAAGCGACGATATCGTTGGTGGCACCGCGACCGCCTTAAAACCCAAAGATGCCAGAAAATCATCTCAGGTAAAATTAAGTCACATTAACTAACCCCCGGGCATGCGAAATGCCGATGCAAGACAGAAGACATAAGCCGAAGACACAGACAACGGTCGCTCCAGTCGGAAGATCGAAGCTATAAGAAAATGCCATGCCCACAACGCTGGTAATCATTCCAACAAGCCATCCGACCAACAATCGGCTCATCAGTGTACGCGCCATTAAACACCCGCAGACGGCCGGAACAACCAGAAAGGAAAAGACCAAAAGCACACCGGCCACTTCAGTCGAACTGGTAACAACAAGCCCGAGGCTGGCATAAAAGCAAAAGTCCCACCAACGCACCGAAATGCCCTGCTCAAGTGCCAAAGACGGGTCGCGGGAGATACGGAAAAACCGCTCGCGAAAATGCCAGTGAAAAATTCCCACGATACCATAGAGCACAAACAGATAGACTATTTCGCTCCAATCGACAAACAACAGGTGACCGACTAAAAGTGTCTTCAACTCTTCGCCCCCCTCGGGCGCCTGAGCAAGCGCTAAAATGGTGGCAGCCGAGGCAATCGCATAAAGAATGCCGATATACGCTTCCTGGGGAACTTCGGTGTTTTTGGACCTACTCCAAGAAAACAAGACAGCTCCTACCAGTGTACATGCAAGCGACGCAAAGTAGGAGCCGGTTGAATGCAGCCCAAATCCCAAAATGAACCCTATGGTGGCCCCAAATGCGGCAATCTGAGCCAGCGCAAGGTCAACAAAAATCACTCCCCGCCTGAGGATATGAATCCCCAGGTAGGACTGGATACCGGTGAGAATGAGACAGGCCAAGAAGGGACCGACCATGATAGCAAGAAAATCAGCCATGATTAAGAGCCTCCACAATATTCCTGACATCAAAATCAACCATGTGCATATAGTCGGATGCCTCCGGCACCTCGCCTACATTCTGGGCTACAACGACCAGTCGTGCACCGGAACGATCGGCGACAGCCTGAGAAGCCTCAGTCGGATAGAAAGTCGCCTGCACAACCGCCCCGACCCTATGGTCACGTATATAGTTTACCAACCAATCAATGTGCTGCGGCCCAGGGGGAATGCCCGGCTTTTCCTCAATGAATTGTTCCATCCGCATTCCTAGAAAATCCATTAGATATACCCATTCATCATGGTAACCGACCAGCTCACGGCCCCGGTAGGCAGCGGCCAACTGCCGCCACTTTTCCATATGCATGGAAAGCTCCCGTTCAAGCCTCTCGACATTATGGTCAAAAAGAGCAGATTGCTCAGGTCGAAGCTCTTTAAGCTTCGCCGTTATCGTCTGCGCAATCACAATCCCATTTCGAGGATCCAGCCAGTAGTGCGGATTGCCAAAAAGATGAATATCGCCCTGAGAGCGGCTGAGGGGTGCAGGGGGAACATTAAGCAGGTGAATACCCTGAGAGACGTTTAACTCACGCCCTCCCCCTGTTCTTATCTCGGGCCGCGCGGCCGCGTTCACCAACGCATCTCGCCATGCCTCAAGATCGAGACCGGCGTGAATAAACAGATCAGCGCGCTTCAACTTCAGCACATCGCTCGGGCGAGGCTCTATGAAGTGCAGATTGAATCGAGCGGGAGCAACAGAGGATACCTCTACTTCAGAACCTCCAACCTGCTTAGCCAGGTCGGCAAATGCCGACAAAGTAGCAACTACTTTTAACGGCTCGGCCATTCCCGCCACTGGAAACAGCACCAAAAATGAGGTGAGACTAAAAAATATTTTTCTTAACATATACCGATTCTCCTACTGCAATTGATGTTTATGATTGCCAATGGCAAATGTTGCCTGCACAAAAAAACGATTATCGCTGTCGTTATCCAAAGTATCAGCAAACTGATATTGGAAACGCCAGCGCGAAAACTCGCTCTGGAAGAAGGTCAAATAGGCACTGTAGGCAGTTTCGTTACCGTCAGTACCTTCATCGCGATTGACCGGCTCAACATAGTCAAACCTTGCCCCAACCGCCCAGCGTTCAGCAAATCGAAGGTCGAGCAGGCTGTACATTCCCCATGGATTGGAACGAAAGGAGACAGCATCACCCACTTCAGAAGCTTCGCCTGCCCCGTCCTCTTGGTAGCCGGTGCTTCGATCCTGAATGTAGGCTTCGGTTTGCCATTTGACATGCTGATACGAGCTGATGTGGTGACTCACTGCAAAGTCAAGTCCCACCGCGCGCGACTCATAGGCAGCATCCTCATCGGCTGACCCAATGAGAAAAGTACTTCCTAAGTTGAGCAGGGTGGTGTCTGACACATCTATGGAGTTCTTAATCCGGGCATAAAAACTTGGCCGTCTCCTGGTCTCGCCAAACAGCGTACCTTCCTCGCCAATCCCGCCCTCCATAACGCCGGCAATAAATTCATGAGTAACAGTCTCAAAAACTGAGGGTGTGTATGTTGACAACTCAATTCCCGTCCGATCCAACCCCTCATGGCCAAGGTAGCGCTGCACCACCAGGGGCTCATCAACGGTATCAAGCGAGTCGCGATGCTGAGCTGTTGCCACACCTATTCGGGGGCGAAGCCTTCCAAGTTTAGCTTTGAGCTCCCCTGGAAGACCCCAGAGACTAGCGTATGCCTCTTCTACATGAGGGTCTTCCTCATCTGAAAATGCAATCGTCGCATCAAAACGAGAGTACGGATCGACATCATGGCCCACAACCAATTCCACTTCTCGGGCGCTGATGCGATCATTCCCCTCAGCATCTTCGCCGCTTTCGCTTAAAGCACCCACAATATCGCCGACCAAACCTATGTCGGGGTTGAACTGGCCGCCACTCACGCCCCCTCCTCCCCGAGCGAAAGCTCCCCCCGAAGTCACGGCCGGGGAAACACTTGATGAGGCGGCCGCATTCACACCTGCGGGCTCTCTTTTCACTTGCTGACTAAGGGCATCTATCTGCTGTTGCTGTGTATCAATGACAGATCGCAGACTCCTAACCATTTCACTGAGATCCGCTACCTGACTCTGCAGATCACGAGGACTTGGTTGGCGTTGCGCACATACAACACCGGGAATAAGAACGGCGGCCAAGGAAGCCACCAGAGTTTTTCTCAAAAACATATAATTTTTCTCTAACAAAACGAACATTGCACAAGCTCTCACGAAAGCAACCATGCGCATAGCGCCAGTCGCAATCTAAGAAGAGCAACCAACTAAGACGGAACAACTGATACTGGAGAACACTAATGCGTCTCAGAGAGACAACACTATCCCAGCGACAAAAACGGCTGAATTCAATGGGATCCCGGCTATCTCGCCGGACATTACTACCCGGTGAAAAATTGCCACTGGTGAGTAATTATCACTGCCGGGAAGTCTACACTAACGGAGGGGCGCGCGGCCGGGCGATTTGATTTCGAAGATGCCTATTCCAAGGCGGACCTTCGGTCGCTCGCAACGAGAGCGGCTCAACATAGCTTAACTTAAGCTGCGGAAACACGCCGCGACCGGGCATAGTGGCGCCTCGCACGAGCTGACCACCCATACATAGCGGACACTCGCCGCCCGATGAATGAGGGCTATGCGAGCTTATAGTTAAGCGATGATCGTCATGGTGATAATGAATGAATGGCGCCAAGGCCAAGCAAGCCAACACTCCCGAAAAGAACCACGATAGCATGTGTCTTAAAAATTGGCGCTTCATTATGTGCACTACATATCTTACAGCATTCAGAGAGTCAACTGAAAAGGCAGATCACTTCGCGTGGGCCGTACGACCCAGCCGAATTCGTGAGCAGCAAGTCTACATTTCTACTCGTGGCAGCCAGCGAAGCCACCGTGGCAGATACCAGTTCCACTCCCCTAAGAGGACCATGCTAGCGGGCAGCAATAAACAACGCACCACGGTAGCATCAATGATAATAGCGATCGCCAGACCGACTCCAAGTTGTTTCATAATAGGAAGCTCCAAAGTGGCGATCACGCCAAAGACACTTGCCATAATGAGCGCCGCGCTCGTAATGCTGCGTGAAGTTGAAACTATCCCTTTCTCAACCGCCGCTGAAACTGCCACGCCGCGCTGGAACTCCTCTTGAATACGGGAAATAAGAAACACATGGTAGTCCATCGATAACCCGAAAAGTATGGCAAACAGAAGCGCCGGCACGAAGGACTCGATTACTCCATAGTTCCAACCGCCTTGAATCGACCCCTGAAACAAGATCACCAGAGTCCCAAACGAAGCACCCGTGGATAGTAAATTTAAGGCCATAGCCTTGAAGGGAATCACGATGGACCGAAACGCCATCAGAAGAAAAATCATGCTGATTGAAAGCACCGCAAGCAACACAAAGCGCGTCCCCTGATGGTAACGCTGCGACTCATCAAGCACATAGGGAATCTTACCGCTGACATGAGCTTCAATTCCTTGCTTAAACAGCTGCGGTGACAAATCCTGCCGCAACGTTCGCATCAGTTCATGATTCCGCGAATCATTGGCATCTCCCAATACCACAAAGGTCATGCGCTTAACGGTCCCATCTGCCGACTGTTGGCTCGAAACGGGACCGTGCACGCGCTCGTCGGTCAGCAGCGCATCCAAAAAAGGCTGCAACTGGCCTTCATCTTCGCGCTCGATAAGTGATGGCGCCTGAAACACAAGATCAAACCGACTCCCAGCAAACGCCGGAAAGAGCGTATGCAGTTCTTGAAAGGCACGCGCGCTCTGCATAGCGGGAGGCAAAACTGCCCCCTCCATGGTACTGCCCAAGCGCATTCCGAACAGGGCCGAAGCTACCACCAGCAGGGCGGTCGCGCTGGCGAGAGCTACCGCTAACGGATACCGCAAACTCAGTGCCACACTCCATCGCAGACCGCGGCCCGGCCACGCCGGAAATGTTACTTTTCCACTTTCAAGATAGGGTCCGGCAAAATAAATAACGGATGGAAGCGCCCATAGACACCCGCCAACCGTCACAAACACAGCTAACAGCGAAACAGCCGCCATGGAAGTGAGAATAGCGTCCCGCATGAGAAACAGTCCAAGCAATGATACAGCTACCGTCAAGCCGCTCCACCAAATAGCGGTACCCGTATGATGTTGAGCTATACATACAGCATCCTCAAGACTTTCCCCCCTTCTCCGCTCCTCCCTTACCCGGCTAACCATGAAGAGCGAGTAGTCCACTCCGATAGCAAGAACCAGAAGCACGACCAACTGAGTGGCCGTTGCGCTAATAGGTCCAACAAGGATGCTTACCAAAGCTGCGAGCCCAAGGGAACAAAATAAGCTAACCAGTGC
>CAZPBV010000037.1:11979-14867 GCA_964584675.1 uncultured Bdellovibrionales bacterium | reverse complement strand
TCGCTCCTTACGCGACGCCTGCGAACAGCATGATCCCGAATACTATCCGCGCTTCAAGAAGTGGTGCGACGAGTATTTTTTCCTGCCACATCGTGGAGAAGCTCGCGGGGTTGGGGGAATATTTTTCGACTACCTGCGGGGTGACAGAGCCTCTCTTTTCTCCTTTATGCAATCAGCAGGCCGCGCATTTTTGACAGCCTATATTCCGATCCTCCTTCGGCGCAAGGATAGTCCATTTGGCGATCGCGAGCGCCACTGGCAGGAAATTCGTCGCGGCCGCTACGTAGAATTCAATTTACTATACGACCGTGGCACCAAATTCGGCATCGAAACGGGCGGTCGCACCGAGAGCATTTTGGCTTCTCTCCCTCCTGTTGTGCGCTGGCGCCATGATTATGCTCCCGACCGCGGATCGCCTGAAGCTGAACTTCTTCTTCAGCTAAGGCCGCAAGACTGGCTTGGGATTGCTTGAACTATGCAGGTTGATGTTCTCATCGTAGGTGGGGGAGTTTCAGGTTTGGCCACTGCCTTCTATGCCAAGCGCCGGGGTTTGTCTGTCTACCTGTGCGAATCCGCTCCAATTTTCGGCGGAAAGGTGCAGACATTGCATGAGCAGAACTTTTTGTGGGAGGCCGGGCCGCATACGTTGCAATCAAAAGACGCCGACTTGATGGACCTCGTCGAAACGCTCGGCCTTTCCTCGCAATTGATTTTCGCCAGTCCCAAAGCTAAGAAGCGCTACCTTGTTCGGTCCGGAAGACTCGTTTCCCTCCCCTACTCGCCTCTCAGCGCTTTGACATCCGCAACTCTTTCGCCCTGGGCCAAGCTCTGCATTTTTAAAGATCTGTGGTGTGCGCGATCCCGGCAAACTGACGAGTCGGTTTATGATTTCTTTAAGCGCCGTTTTGGCGGGGAGGTCGCCGATTACCCGCTGAACGCTTTTGTGCGCGGAATTTATGCGGGTGATCCCAAGAAACTTCTTGTGCAATCGGCCTTCCCTAAGCTGAAAGAGCTTGAGCAAGAGCACCGCAGTATAATTCTAGGTATATTCAGACGGTCTCGGAGCCGTTCCAAAGCAAGAGCTCGCCGTGCCAGCCCTATATTTTCGTTCCGATCAGGAATGCGGCAGCTCATCGATGCGCTTACCAACGATGTAGCTACTTCCTGTCATAGGGAGACATCACTCATGTCATTGGTTCGCTCATCACCCCATGGCTACCGCGCTATTGTCAAAATGGGATCATGCCAACAGGAAGTTTTTGCACATCAGGTTGTTTTGGCCTGCCCGGCTGACGAGCTTGCCCGCATTATCGACCCGCTGTCTCAACAAGCGGCAGCTTATGCGCGGTCACTGGAATATCCTCCCCTGTCGGTTGTGGTAACGGGATTTCAACGAGTGGACATACCGCATCCTCTTGATGGTTTTGGCTGCCTGTGTCCTGCCATTGAAAAGCGTTTCATGTTGGGCAGCCTATGGTCCTCTTCTCTCTTTCCGGGCCGCGCCCCTGATGGCGGTGTTCTATTAACTGCAATGGTGGGTGGAAGCAGCGAGCCCGAGAAGGGCAATCTCTCCGACGAACAATTACTTGAAGGGGTGCTGCACGATTATAGAGAACTCTTGGGAGTAAGGAGCCGCCCTTATTTTGTGCGTATCATGCGTTGGCGCGAGAGCATCCCCCAATACACAAGAGAGCATGCCCTCCTGGAAAAGCACTTGTTAGAACTGGAATCCCACTTTCCAGGACTCTTTGTATCGGGCAATTTACGAGGTGGCGTGTCTGTAGGAAGCTGCGTATCACGGGCCAAGGAAGTCAGTAGGCGGCTGACACCTCCACATTTATACTTGCGGCCAATCAAAATGCCAGCATTTTGATTGGCCGCAAGTATACCCCCGGAGGGACAACAAATACTCGCCGCACAAGCCGCAAGGGCCGATTAGGCCCTTTCCCTGAACTCTACTTGGCGCTGCAGAGGCCGCACGAACCAGGCAAATTCATTGGCGGCGAGTATAAATTCGCAAGCCTGTCATTCTCGCCAGCTGGCTTCGCCGGCGTGAGAAATAGGATCCTTCTCGAAGAATGCGAAACCGCTTTTTTGGGCTTGTGATGTGGCTAGTTTTGCAAAAACTGGTTAGGGTACTCCCATGCTTCTAGGCAGCAATAACTTCCTTCATGAACATGCCCCCGGAATGGGAGTCTTGCTTGTTAATCTCGGCACACCCGACGAGCCTTCTCCCCCCGCCCTGAGACGCTACCTACGCGAGTTTCTTTCAGACACCCGGGTTATAGAAAAGCCAAAATGGCTATGGTGGCTTATTCTCAACATTTTTATTTTACCTTCTCGTCCTCGCCAATCCGCCCGCCTATATCGCCAAATCTGGGGAAAAGGCGGTTCGCCTCTTTTGGCTTTCAGCCGTCGCCAAAGAGATGCCCTGTCAGACCTGCTCGCTGCCTCGCCGAGCGGCCCGATACATGTTGCCCTTGGAATGCGATATGGAAATCCCTCAGTCGAATCGGCGCTTCTCGATCTACACAACAAAGGTATAGATCGCTTGCTGGTCGTTCCACTCTATCCGCAATATTCATCTACAACTACCGGGTCGAGCTTTGATGCAGTTGTCGATGTCCTCAAACGCTGGCGCTGGGTCCCTGACTTTCGATTTGTTTCCGCTTACCATGATCATCCGCGGTATATCGAAGCGCTCGCCCACAGCGTGCGCACCATGTGGGGTGAACATGGCAAAGCGCAATTGCTTATTCTTTCGTTTCACGGCATCCCGCGCCGTTACTTTTTACAGGGGGATCCGTACTACTGTCATTGCCAAAAAACCGCCCGCCTCTTACGGGAAAAATTGGAAATGTCGGATCAAGAAGTGCTGGTTACTTTTC
>CAZPBV010000037.1:0-11969 GCA_964584675.1 uncultured Bdellovibrionales bacterium | reverse complement strand
GTCTCAGTTCGGCCGGGAGTAGTGTCTAAAGCCTTACACCATTGAGACCATGAAGGAACTTCCGCGCAAGGGCATAACCCATGTGCAGGTCATGTGCCCAGGATTCGCAGCGGACTGTCTTGAAACCATCGAGGAGATTCAAGGCCTCAATCAGGAGGAATTCCGTCATGCCGGTGGAAGGGAATTTCAGTACATTCCCTGTTTAAACGACAGCCCGCTCTTTATTCAAACATTGAGCCAGCTTGTTGCCGAGAACTGCCAGGGCTGGAATCAACGTGAAATTGCGGCGGCGCGCGCTCAAAGTCTGGCGGGAACACATCGGGCTCAAGAAAACTGTTCTCCAGAGGCTATTTGATAGGCGGGTAAGCTCTCATGGTGCGCTCACTATGAAAATTCGAATTGGCACAAGAGGCAGCGCTCTCGCGCAGACCCAAACCTCTTTTGTGGCTGACGCGTTGAGCCGGTTAGCCGGTGTCGATTCAGTGAAGACGGTAATCATCACCACCACCGGTGACAGAAACCAAGAAATCGGCTCCGGACGTGTACAAGACAAACGGGAATGGGTGCATGAACTTGAATTGGCTCTCCTACAGGGTGAAATAGATATTGCCCTACACTCCGGCAAGGATATTCCTGCGGTCGTTTCTCCTGATACCGTGCTCCGCTCCGTTCTTGTGCGCGCAAGCCCATACGATGTATTTGTGGGCCGCCGTACGGGACAAGAACACTCACGACTGCCTTTCGCAGCAGTCCCCCAAGGGGCCTCGCTTGGAACAGCGAGTTTAAGACGGCGGGCGCAACTCTTGAGGGCTCGCCCCGATCTTCAGGTGATAGAACATCGCGGTAATGTTCCAACGCGTCTCAGCAAGCTTGATGAAAGCGGCTCGCTTTCCGGCATTATTCTAGCTCAAGCCGGACTGGAACGGCTTGGATATCGGGACATTGCAACCGAACTGCTTAGACCACCGCTTTTTATTCCCGCCGTAAATCAAGGGATTTTGGTGGCGCAAGTATTAGAATCAAGTTCTCATTTACGAGAACTCATCAGTGCCATTAGCGATCAGTCCACAGAGGAGGCATTTCGGGCCGAACGCGCATGCGTTACCGAGCTTCCCGCAGATTGCCATAGCGCGCTCGGTATTTTTTGTGAGGCTCTTCCCGAACGGACCGGGGTACTGAGGCTCCATGCGCGCGTTCTGACCCCCGATGGCGGCGAAGTTATTGAAGTCATCGATGATATGAAAAGGGATTGCTGCAAGCTTCTGGGACAGCGTGTGGGAGCTGAATTGCTTCGACGTGGCGCAGTTGAGCTTCTACAGAAGGGCGGCCAACAGTATCATATTTCTTCTAGTGGCTAGCGAATATTTTATTTATGCTACCGGCTGGGGTTTTGGATGGAATTATTTATCTCAACCGACGTGAACATGCTGGTGATAGCGGCGACCCTTGGGGCCCTCATTGGTCTCGAGCGTGAAATTGCGGGCAAAGATCCTAGTCTGAGAACTTTTTCCCTCATTTCACTTGGCGCCTGCTTGTTCTCCCTCGTCTCGCATGAAGCCTCTACCGGCCCGCATGCTGATCCGACACGCATTGCGGCTCAAATTGTTACTGGCATTGGATTCATTGGCGCCGGCACCATTTTTCGTTCGCCGCGCGGCGTTTCCGGTTTTACGACGGCCGCCCTCATGTGGCTGACGGCCGCTATCGGCATGGCAATAGGGTATGGAAAAATCTCCTTGGGGGTCACCACCACGGCAGTGGCGCTCTTATTTATGTTTGGCTTACGGGGACTTCACCAAATCATCGCCGCGATTCGCAGCCGCAAAGTTTAGTAAGCACCATCGAGAAATCTGTCTCTGAAATCATGGCTCTTTCGTGACCAATATCGCGAAATATCCAAGCATAGCTCATGGCGGCTCAGCGCGGGTTATTCTATACTCGGGCACATGGAACGTGAAATTGCAATTATCGGCGCGGCTTATGGACTTGGCGGACGGAGCATAGAGACAGCGCGGGCTCCTCAATATTTTAGAGAAAAGGGTTTGCTTGAACGATTGCAGACACTTGGTATTCGATACCAGGACCGGGGTGATCTTTCGCCAAAGGCTCCTGACCCGCGCGAGCAGGATCTAAACCCAAGGTTTCAACCCACTTTTGAAGAATTTGGAAAGAGGCTATTTCTGCGAGTGAGCGAAATTACTCAAGAGGGACTCTTCCCCGTAATACTGGGAGGCGATCACTCTATCTCAATTGCCACCGTGGCGAGCATCTCGTCCCGACAACAGGCAATGCACGGCAAGGAAGCTGCGATAGGCTTGCTATGGGTAGATGCGCACGCGGACATTAATGTGCCGGAGAGCTCGCCAAGTCATGCGTTGCATGGAATGAGCGCGGCGGTTTTGCTTGGCAAAGGTCCACCTCCGCTCTGCGCGCTTGGCGCCCCCGGCGACGATACTTTTTGTCCCAGCATCAGGCCTGAACATCTTTCCTATATCGGACTGCGGGACTTAGATCCTCCTGAAAAAGCGCGCATCCGCGAACTTGGTATCCAAGCGTTCACCATGCAAGACATCGACCGATACGGCATTGGTCATGTGATTACCCAGTCGCTGCGCGCGGTCACTACCGGGACTCATGGTTTTGTGGTTTCATTTGATTTAGATGTGTGTGATCCAAATCTTGCCCCGGGCGTAACCACGCCGGTGCGAGGAGGCATCACCTTTCGTGAATCGCATCTCATTATGGAAATGGCGGCGGAAACAAACAAGCTTCTTGCGCTTGAAATGGTGGAATACAACCCGAGCCTTGATCGTGAAGGAATGACCTGCGAGGTGGCCCTGTCCTTGATTGAGTCGGCTTTGGGAAAGAGAATTTTATAATCGGTGTATGAAAGAGAGCGTGTGGAGAGATCGGGCTCAAAGCCCAGAAGAAGTAGTGTCACTATTAACTTCCGGCTGCCGCATATTTGTGCATGGCGCTGCGGCCACGCCCCAGGCTCTTCTCTATGCACTTACCGCCCTGCGCGACAGGGAGGATCTGTGGTTGTATCATTTACACCTTGAGGGTGATTTGCCGTTTATTGCTCGCGAGTATGAGGGCCGCATTCACTCAGTTTCGCTCTTTACCTCGCCGGGTCTGAGAAGGCCTGTGGAAGAGGGCCGGGCTGATTTTATGCCGGTATTCCTGTCAGACATCCCCGCCCTTTTTACGAGCGGCCTCGTCCGTCTGGATGCCGCCCTCTTACAGCTCTCCCCCCCCGATGAGCGCGGCTTTTGCACGCTCGGCCCCTCTGTCGACGCGGCCCGAGCTGCCGCGGCGTCTGCCCCCATGCTGCTAGCTGAAATCAATGAACAGATGCCGAGAACCCATGGAGACACCCTCGTTCATGTGAGCCGCCTGCGAGCATTTACCATCACAAATAAACCTCTCCCGGAACATGCGTCCCCGCCCCAAGATGTGGTCACGAGTGCTATTGGTGAACATATCGCAGCGCTCATTGAAAACGGCTCGACCTTACAGCTCGGCATAGGGGCTATCCCAAACGCTGTCCTCTCTCGTTTACACCACAAAGGGGATCTCGGAGTACATACCGAAATGTTTTCTGACGGGCTCATTCCTCTCATTGAAGCGGGAGTAGTCAATAACCGTCTCAAACAGGTGCACTGTAGAAAAACAGTCACTAGTTTCGTCAATGGCTCAGCCCGCCTTTTCCGTTTTGTGCATGACAATCCGTCAATTGCATTTTTCCCGTGCGATCACACCAATGACACCGCCGTAATTCGTAAAATGCACCGAGTGATTGCGGTTAATTCCGCTTTACAAATCGATCTGACCGGACAAGTGTGCGCCGATTCTCTGGGACATCGTATCTATTCGGGCATTGGTGGCCAAATGGACTTTATTCGCGGCGCTTCCCTTTCTCCGGGAGGCAAGGCCGTCATTGCGCTTCCCTCCACGGCTGCTTCGGGAAAGTTATCCCGGATTGTTTCAACACTGTCCCCCGGAGCGGGAGTAGTTACTACGCGAGGCCATGTGCAATGGATCGTCACCGAATACGGCGCGGTCAATCTCCACGGCAAAACATTACGTGAGCGGGCTGAGCTGCTCATATCCATAGCGCATCCGGATTTTCGTTCTGAACTCAAACGGGAAGTTTCGGCTATTAGACATTTTTGTTTGCCGTAGCACATTTGCGCAATTTGTTTTTTGCCAACGGAGTGCAAGTTGACTACTATGTTTGAAGCATGGTGACAAAAGCAATTCGCAGTTTTTTTGAGCATGAGGCTACCGCCGGAGTACTTCTGTTTCTGTCAGCGGTGGTGGCCATGGTTATTCAAAACACCGGCGGCGCCGATTGGTATGAAGGCCTCGTCCGATTACCGGTAGCCGTTCGCTTCGGATCCCTCGCTTTGGAAAAGCCCCTTGAGCTGTGGATCAATGACGGCTTGATGGCAATTTTCTTCCTCCTGGTGGGAATGGAAATCAAGCGTGAAATGGTCCTCGGCGAACTGTCGCGCTGGAGACAGCGCATTCTTCCGGGCCTGGCTGCTCTCGGAGGCATGATAGGGCCCGCACTATTATATGCTGTATTCAATTACAGTGATTCTCAAGCTATGCGCGGCTGGGCCATTCCGTGTGCAACCGATATAGCCTTTTCACTTGGCGTGCTGGCAGTACTTGGAAGCCGAGTCCCTATTGCTCTTAAAGTTTTTTTGACCGCTCTCGCCATCATTGATGATCTTGGCGCCATTTTGATTATCGCTTTCTTCTACACCGCGCATCTCAAAATCCATTTTTTGGTCTATGCGGCGGGAATACTGAGTGTCCTCGTAGCCCTTAACCGTTTTGGCGTCCGGTCACTTGTTCCATATATACTGCTTGGGGTCGCACTCTGGCTGTTTGTATTGAAATCCGGAGTTCATGCAACAATTGCCGGCGTTATTCTTGGGTTTTGTATTCCGTTGCGGACCAGTTCTGAAGGAGGAACTTCTCCGCTTCTATATCTGGAACATGCCCTGCACCCATGGGTCGCCTATGTCATCCTCCCGATATTTGCTTTCGCAAACGGTGGGGTAAATTTACATGGGATCGGGTTGGGTGCTTTGCTCGATCCTGTTACTCTTGGCATTGCTTGCGGATTATTTTTTGGGAAGCAAATAGGAATTTTTACCTCTTCCCTCGTTTGTATCAAGCTCAGACTCGCCGAAGCGCCCCATGGGAGCTCATGGCTCCACCTCTATGGCGTCTCTATCGTGGCCGGTATCGGGTTTACTATGAGTCTCTTTATTGGCGGACTTGCGTTCAACGACCACTTGCTACTTGTTGAGACTCGCCTTGGGGTTCTGGGCGGGAGTCTAGTATCAGCGCTTGTAGGACTCGTTGTGCTCAGAACAGCGTCAACTTCAAGGACCGGTGCAAAATCTAAAGGAACCCCCTGAAAATACGGGGTTTTCCTCACAACTACTTTAGAGATTAAGATATTCATAAATCAGTGCGATAGCCTTACTTAAGACTCTCAAACGTTTTTTGGGAAGGAGTGTATCTGCCATGGCGGAGCCTATTCGAAAATTGGACATTTTGTGCACCGACCCGGATACGACGGCTCGCATGCGCGTGCGGACGGCAACGTCGGCTCATGTAACATTCGGTAAGTTCCTTCAAAGCAATTCCTTGGAAGATGCGCTGCGCCGCTTAAGCGGATCTGAGAATATCGATCTCATCTTTATCAACGAAAAACTGCACGAGGGACTTGCCGAGTTCGTCAAACAGGCGAAAGAAACTCATCTTGGTCAAGATGCTGCTTACGTAGTTATCCTCCACGGCTCGGATGAAATGCAGGCGACAATGGCCAAGTATATGATAGCGGGTGTTGATAGTTTTCTTCAGGAACCATTCTCGGCCGATGCGATAAATGAGATAGCACAACTCGCTATTCGCATTAAGCGCGAACGCGCCGAGGCGCGTGAAAATGCGGCTATTCGCTTTCTCATTGAGCAGATCTCGGAACGAGTTACTTCAATCGCGCAAATAATGGCGGCCGGAATGGATGCAAAGCGCGAGCAAAAGAAGCTTCAAGACATGTGCGTCGTCTTTAATACACTAGATGAGGAGAAACGAAAAAAATATCTCGACGTCGCCGGAGACGTTTTTGAAAAGGCCCGCATTCCACCACCCCTTCCCAAGCCGACATACCGGGGTGCGAGCTCGCGGGTCAAGAAACGCATGGAAGAAAAGATATTATCTCAAATTGCTGGCAGCGCCGAATAGTGGAAGCTGGGTATTACCGCTCAAAACGGCCCTATTTGCCAACCGGCACGGGCCTACCTCATTCATCGCCCGACTTAAGTTCTAAGAGCTAATAGTTCTAAGAATTTTCTCGCTACAAACAGGTGTCAACCAAAGAGAAGTTGGACCACACCCTTAAGCTGCCTTTCCCTCGGCGGCAGGGACCGACGCATGGGAATTGGTGGAAGCCTGATATAGCCGCGGCTGGTGAGTTCCCGCCTCACCTGCTAATACCAATACCGAGTTGCAGGCTAATTCTAAACAAAGCAGGTCACGAGGCCCAAGTTTAATTCGCCGACGCTCCTCTTCTGTGCGGCCCGTCACAATGCGAAGCCAACAAGTCTCTTCCCCTGACAAACGCCCCTGCTGTCCACGAGGTTTATCACGATAAAGTTTAATGAGCGTGTCAGAATCGGCCACACCATCTTGACTCTGAAGAATCACATTTTCATCGAGTGATTCGACCCCATAAAGAAAAGCCCTGGTAGTTGCCCACAGCCCGCCAATCGCCTCAAGGGGAAGTAGAAGATCAAGAAAGCCCGGTGCATCGGGAGTTTCTACTCCGTTAACGATTGGCGTATAATAAAATCTCAGTCCTTGATGTTCAGGAATAAGCTGAAGACTTCCAAACGACTTGCTAATAGAAAATGTGATCCCACCCTGATACATAACCTTTAATGTCCTTTCACCTTTATTAGAGCCGGGTTTGCCCCCCGGCAATCTGTGACCCGGTGCATTTGCCTCTCGGAAACATGCAACCTGAGATTTTGAATCCGTAACCCTGTCGCATAGGCTGAGCGATTCTAATACATTTTGGCCACTCTTTCAAAACAGAAAACATAATTCTAGTCTCTAAAACATTGGGCATTAAACTTAGGTCTTCTTCACTGTCGAGTCGCGCTTAGCCTGCTCACCAGCCTTTGGCAGGGTTGTAACAGTCCCTCGCCCCCGTCCGCGGCTCAATATCGGATTAACCTTAAATGGCCCCTGCGGAGGGGGAGCCGCCTCCGTCTCGCCGGCACCATCGGGTTTTCGCCCGTCCGCGCCAATTCCCGATTGGACACCCCCTGAGCCCGACGGCCCGGGACCAGGCGCCGGACGATTGCCGGCTCTCGTCTCGCGCTGTTCCATCGAGAGTATCTGCTCGTCAACCCATTCAGCCAATCCAATTTCGTCATTCTCATGTCGCTCCACATGAGTTATGAACTCCCGCCCTTCCCATGTATCCGGTAATTCCGCATTAAACCAAAAACTTCGCCCCTTAACGATGCGGCCATTACCCAAGTCAAACCAAGCGAGCCCTTTCTCAGCCGACATTTCGTGCTTGAGCTCCTCGGAACTGACGAGGTCCTCTTCGTCTTCCGAAAAACTAATCGACTGCGACTCCCCGGCAGATCTTCTATCGTGAAAATCAAGATTTGTCTTACGGGAGCTCATCACCCCGGCTCCCACCGATTTCTTGGTGGTAGCGACCTTCCCTATCCACTCGCTCATCTCAAGCGCTGTGCGATTATCCCCGATACGCATCATGACCTTTAAATTAACGTTGGCCATAACACGTTCATAAAAGGCCTCGCTCAATCCCAGTGACTGGTCCGTTAAGCCTCCGGCTGACTGGGCGCCAAAAAGCAGGGCAAACCGCCCCTTCCGCGCCAGTTCAAACAGATTGGCCCACGTTGGACCGAAAGTAGAAGAGCCCTCGTCAATAATGACAAGGTGCGGGTCCTCCAAATTGTGCACCCGCGACGAGGTAATTTCACCGATTGACACCTCTAAATCCTCTCTAAAAACTTTGACCATGCGTGCGGCGCTTTCCGCCTCCTCCAAACGAGGCAGCATGAAGTAAATAATCTTCCCTCGCATGATAGCGTCTGTAAGTACAAGGTCGGTATATTGGGTGCATAGCACCTGCCCCATGTCGCTTCCCGCTATGGCATGAAGTTCAGAGGCAATGCCGCGCAGGTTATCGGTAATACGAGCGGTATCGAGGGAACCCTTAGGGGTTCGATAACTCGATGCCAAATGTCCAAGTTCAACCATGGCCTGGCGAGCGCCAATCTTGTGCAGGAGTTCCCGTAAATGAGGATAAGAAAGATTGAATGCGGACAAGGCTACAGCAATATCTCGAATGGACCATGCCAGGCCAAAGCTCTCCATGGCTCGAACCATGCGATAGATCGAATCTGCGGCTAGACGGTCATAGTGCTTGGTGACGCTCTGATCAGAGGTCGGCGGCAACCCAGCACGCAACACTTTACGGGCCTTGACGTCAGCGCGTTGGGAGGTCAGCACAAAATTATAGGTATGAACACTATCAAATGGGTCAACTACTATCAGGTCTTCAATACGTCCGGTGACCAGGGCCATTAAGATAATGTGCGCCAAGGTGCCAGAATCACGCTTGGCATCTATGAAGGTCAACCCGGATGCTCGACCTCGGGCCATCTGCTGGAACATAATAGACTCAAGCCACAGAGTTTTTCCCACGCCAGTTTTAGCAAAAACGCACGCATGGGTGCAGATTTCGTCATCATCGATCCATAGAGGCTCTCCCGTATCAAGCTCAAAGCCGACCAAATATCGATCAATCATGTTTTTTCCGCGCGCACGAGCATCGGCGAGCGCTTCAGCAATACAATCACGACGCGGAGGATAGCCAAGAACTTTTTTCCCCCCCCGTTTGACACTCTCTGCCATACGTTCCCGCTGCATCCAAAGATGCTGCGCATATAACCCGCTTGTTCCCGCAAGAGCCAGACCCGGTATAAGACCCAATGCAAAAAGCATTGACGGATCTGCTCCGGCCATAAGCGGGCTTGCGGCAAGTCCCAACGCTCCAAGCGACGCCACTCCGCTCTGCCATAAGGAGCGTTGACGCCGCTCCCCTCTCGCCAACTCAAAATCCGCCTTCTCGTATTGCCGTGCCATTTCGTCTTACCCTACCGCAAGGCTACTCCCACCTGATGAGGAATCTCCGTCATCAACACTGTCCTCTGATCCGGCCAAGAGCTTTTCATATTTTTCACGATTTTCCGCCATGCCGGCTGAATCAACCTCGCAAAAATATGAGGTCCACTGCTTACCCCAGTGTTCGGCAAGCTTGGTAGCTCGAAACGGCACCATTCCTGCGCGTCCAATAAGACCAAGGCTATTTGAGTCCGGATGAGGAAGGCTCTCCTTCATCACCGCAAATATTAACGAACTTAGAGGTACCGTATAGTCGCCAACCCGTCTTGCAAGCCAGCCATACGAAGTCAGCACAACCCGCAGAGACGACCAGTCGCGTACATCTTCTGCGGAAAGGCCGTGTTGAGTTGCTAAATCTCTTATTTCCTGAACACTCAAGGGGGGTGGCGGCTTATTTTCAAGCATGCGGGAGATTCTTTCGGCATTCTCCTCACCCGGCTGCGCGATACTGTGGAGACGGACTCTCTGGTAAATGAGATTCCCCAATGTTTCAAGTCTTCGAACGGTTTCTGTTGACACAACACGCCGCAACGTTGCCATGACTCGCGGCAAGGGCATAAGAAACAAGTTAGAATGCGATGCAAAAATTTCCTGGCGTAAATCTAATCGGCCGCTTCCAACGGTTTCATAGAACGTCTTTTCCCAAGCGCTGTGGGACTCATACACCAACCCGACTAACTCAACTTCATCGGCTGTTTGCTCCAATTCATGAGGACACGCCATAAGAAGCTCGACCCACTGTCGAGCCGCCCGTGCCGGCAGCGAGAGATCGATAGGAAATCGAACCGGCGCAAAGACGCTACGGCGCGACCCATACACAAGCGCTCGCCTCATGGTCGCGCGTTGGTCGACATCATATTCCGATCCGTAAAAGGGAACCGAGTGAAGAACTGCCCGCCCGCACAACTGACTAAAATTGGAACGCCGCAACCACAGCCCGGAATGATTCTCCACCGCCAGCACTATGCCCGCCTCATACCCCAAAACAAGGGTGGCAAGCTGGGCGGCATTCAAGAGCCCGATATGTTCCCGCATGCTTGGCGTAAGCACACGCTCACAGGCATTGCCGACTCGATGCGCGTACTCCGAAAGAGATTGTTTTTTCCCGGGTGTCAGTGGCTTCTCAACCGGGTTGATCCCGCCGGTATCAAAGTCCTTTGCGCAATAACGCTGATGAAGGGATAGCAGATGATTTAAAAGCAAAGCTACTTTGTCCCCCAGCCTGCCGCCCTCAAACATAGCCTCAAGCTGCGCGCTCTCCTCCTTAAAGGGAACGTAGGCCGGCCACTGGGCGTGAGCCAAAATAATTCCCGCCAACCTAATATTCGTTTGATTGGCCGCTCCAAATGAATTCAAGATTCGACCGAGTTCTGCATTGTGCACCTCCGATGGAGGCCGAAAGTCCGGGCATGCCAGTCCGGTCACATGCAGCCCGGGGCACCCTTGCATGTTGAGATTTTCTAATCCGACCCGAATCCCCGAATAAAAGAGCCTTCCATTTCCCGTTTCACTCAGCATATCGCGGCCCTGGCGACGGCTCATACGAAAGTATGCTCGCAAGCTCATGAATAACGTGATCGCAAACCACAAACGCCACGAGGCAAGAACTACAAATACAATGTGCATCAATCCGTACTGGAGAGAACGACTGGCGCGAGAAAAGAAAGAGAGCGACCGCGTGCTCGGAATTGCCAATCCGTTTGACAACAATACCTCCGATATTGAGTCAAAGAACATCACTTCTAGGGCAATGCCATATCGCGAAAGCCAGCTGCTTAAATTGCGCTGCTGCACGACAAAGCTATAGGCCCATTCATTGGGCGCTTCCCCATGGGAATAGTTCTCGTAGATGGAAACTAAACGCTCCCCTGATCCTCGCCCCTCTATCTGAGTAAGAAGTCGAACGAAAAGAAATACGCAACCTACGACCAATAGAAGGAAGAGCCGTTTAAGTCTTTTACGACGAAGATCAAGCTGGGCGAGATCACGCTTATGACGCTGTGCAATTGAATCTGCGCTCATGCCTGACAAAGTAGAAACCTCGCTAAAACAAGTGCTTGCTCCAACGGTCTATCGGTCAATACACCGCGCAAAGCACAACTAGCTCATATCATATTTTTTCGAACTTGGCTCAAAACTTCTCTGAGGGGATAACTTTGCGAAACCCTGACGATCAACCGGAGGCAGCGGTATACTGCACACAGACGGGATTTACTAGGTTTCTGACTCCGAAATACCCTCCTGGCATTTCGTCGTATGCTCCAAGCTACGATTCGCGCTTGACCGGTGCGAATCTTCGCATCGCATCAGCCACTTGCGCTTCGCTCTAGCGGCTGCGCAAGCCATCCCTGGCTTGCCCTAGGAGTGTGATCCCATTTCAGGGTCACACTCCTAGCAGGTTCTCATTTTGTTACGCCCTCTTAGTCAGAGTTATGGATAGGTCATCAGGATATACTGCATTAAACATTACCAGGTTCTTGTTGAAGTGACCTGCCACAGACAGAAGAGCACGACATCGGTAAATTGTAACGCACATCAGCACCTTACGCCCCCATAACTCTCGGTGAGATCGGGCAAAGACTCCGTGCAAGGCGGGGCAAGCCCTATGCAGGTGGAGAATGGTATGGGTTTCACAACAAATTTAGGTAGTTATCGGGTGTGCGCGGCAATTACGATCGGAATACTAGCGTGTATAACGGTTTTTATTTCCCGTGCCC
>CAZPBV010000036.1:896-14924 GCA_964584675.1 uncultured Bdellovibrionales bacterium | reverse complement strand
GAGTTGGTCTTTCGTGGCGAAGCCTAACTCAAGCCTGGTGCGGGGATTTTAAGAAGGGCGACATCCTGTTGAATGCCAAGTCGTGGGGAGTGCTCTATCTAGGCACAAAAGCAAAAAGCAGTTCAAAAATTTCAGTAGACTCCCCGCTCCTAGCGGTGGACAAAAACGGAGCCCCTCTCGCCGACTCGTCAACTATTTTATCGCAGCTCGAAGGGATCGTCGCTCTTGATGGAAACTGGCGGCAGTCCAAAACACTCTGGTGGAGAAATCCGTGGTTACTGAAGCTCCACCGGTTGGTGGTACGTCCCCATCGCCCCTCCCATTACGGCAAATTACGTCGTGAGCCGCGACCAAATACCATTTCGACAATTGAAGCAATTGCGACTACTCTTGGAACATTGGAATCGAATGGCCATATTGAGACAGATCTTTTATTGCCGTTTCATGCTTTACTTGAAAAGTATAAAACACTCGGCGTAAGTGCCTCATATAGGACGTACTTGCCCTCTTAAGAGGGCAAGTACGTCCTATATGAGGCACTTACTGCACGACCTGGCGACACTGCCGGAAGCGAGATCGCAGGGGTACGGTCAAGCTATGATGCGCTTTTTGGAGGGCCAGGCCCATGTCCTAGGATGTAGCCGCCTTTCCGTCCACACTCGACTTAACCGGGATAGAGCGCAGAACTTTTATGAGAATCACCTTAAGTATGATCGTTATGCGGTAGTTTTTCAAAAGGACTTAAAGTGAATGAGTTCTTGGATGCCGTCCCGGTTAATGCCCACACACCTCAATAGTCTTAATGCGAAGCGTCGGGGAGCTAAGTTATAAGGAATCGAATAGCATGATGGAATCTTTGGGTTGCCGCTTCGCTTCCTCGTAGAGTGTGGCAATTTAACTCGTCGGCGACGCAAAGATCGCCATCCGTAAAACTATGGGGAAACTTCAATAACTCCCGATCACATTCGAGCAAATTGAAAGTTTATCTTCTACTCCAATTCTTGTAATACAGTTAGCTTGGAAATATGTCTCATGCTATGAACTGCCATTGTACCCAACAAAATCTACCCCCAATTTAGTAATTAGTTCGTTTCGGAATAAGCAAAATGAAAAAAAGCCAATGGAATTTGGTAAACGATATTTTTTCACTAGTTGTTTTTACCTCCATGGTTTCAACCGGATTTATCATGGAGTTCATCCTGCCAGGCAACCAAGGAGAGCCGCGCCACCGTGGCGGCGGGCCTCAACAGGTGCTCCTCGGGCTCAACCGTCATGAGTGGGCAGACGTCCATGCCACTCTGTCTTGGGCATTCATTGCATTGATTGCACTCCACCTTACATTGCACTGGAAGTGGATAGTTGCGATGCTACGCGAACACATAGGAAATTCTACCCAGATGTCTCTGTGGCGGAAGCTACTTTTTCTTGGGCTCCTTCTGCTTTTAACCGCCATCATTTCGTTGCCATGGCTCGCTGCTCCGTAGCCTCGCCAGCTTGCTGTCTCCACATGGCGAAATAAAGCCCACCCTTCAATACCAAGTCTTGGTGAGTCCCTTCTTCAACCACCTTCCCCTTCTCAAGAACATAAATTCGATCAGCGTGCATTACGGTCGACAGGCGGTGGGCAACCAGGACCATCATATGCTTGAGGTTGCCGGAAAGCGAGCGGATGGTGTTGGTTATTTCCTCCTCTGTCAACGAGTCCAGCGCTGAGGTCGCCTCGTCGAAAACCAGCAGTGATGGTTGGCGAAGGAGTGCGCGAGCAATTGCTAAGCGCTGGCGTTCACCGCCGGAAAGTTTGACTCCGCCCTCGCCTATGAGAGTATCAAGTCCTCGTTCGGCCCGCACCAACAAGGAGCGGCAGGCAGACTGTTCAAGTGCCCGCATGCACTCGTCTCGGCTTGCTTGGGGCCGCACAAATTGCAGATTTTCAAGAATGGTGCCGGCAAATAATTGGGTTTCCTGTGTCACTAATCCAATTTGCTCGCGCAGGTGATCCAAATCCGCCTCGGTGCTCGGAACCCCACCGTACTCAATGCACCCTTCAGAGGGCTGATAAAGCCCTGCCAAGAGCTTGATGACCGTTGACTTGCCGGCGCCTGAAGGTCCAACAAAAGCAATTGTCTCGCCGCGGGAAACGTACACCGAAATTCCGCATAAAGCCGCCTCAGCTCCGGACGAATAATAAAAGTGAACATTACCAAAGCGAACCATGTCGAGATTTTCGACGCGACGAGGAAATGTCGGCTTTTTTTCGGGCGGTATATCAAGAATTTCCTGGAATTTACCCAAGGAAACCTCACACTCACGATAGAGGCCTATCACATTTCCCAGCTCTTGCAGGGGACCAAAAATAAAGAACGAGTATATGTACAGGGAGAAGAACTGCCCAAAGCTAATCTCCTGCTGGTAGATGAGGTAAAGCATCACAAACATGATGCTGGTGCGAATGAAGTTAATGGTCGTGCCTTGGATAAAACTCAATTTTCTGACGTAACGAACTTTTTTTAGTTCCAATTGGAGAATATGGTCGGTGGTACGGTTGAGCCTATTCACCTCTTGGTCGGCAAGGCCAAGACTCTTTATTAACTCGATGTTGCGCAGCGACTCAGTGGTAGTGCCGGCTAAGGACGTTGTTTCTTTCACGATACTCTGCTGAACGCGCTTAATTTTACGACTGAGTGTCAGACTAACGGAAGCAATGATCGGGACCGTTAGAAAATACACCGGGGCTATGAGCCAGTGCACCGATATGGCGTACACCATCACAAACAGAAATCCAACCAAGGTGGTAAAAAGTACATTCACCAAGGCTGCAAGAAGTCGCTCGACGTCAACTCGAACCTTTTGCAAACGCCCCAATGTTTCGCCGCTCTGCTGATCTTCAAAGACCGCATAGGGAAGCTCTAGCGAATGCCTCAAGCCATCTGAATAGAGTCGGGCACCAACCCGCTGGGTGATAACATTGATGTAATAATCTTGAAAATTCTTGGCTACACGAGAAACAAATGCCACACCCACCGCGGCAGCCAATAGGGTGAGAACTCCGCGCAAAAATTCAGCCTGGCTGTAGGAGGCATACTTGCCTGCGTAATCGTCAATGACATGACGAAAAATAAGCGGATCAAGTAAAGAAAAGATTTGATTAATCGCCGCCAGCAACAAGGTCAGCGCCACCAGGCGCGAGTGCGGACGAAGATAACAAAAAAGAATGCCCATTAAAGAATGCCGATTGCCTATGCGCGATATGTTTGCGCATCACATTTGTACATCATTGGGGACAAAACGTTTCCAATCATCATCCTTCCCTGGACCACGGTCGGGTTTAAAATAAGCATGGAAATGATCGATATCCACCCTCACAATCTTTACGGCCTTGACCGTAATACCGGGCCTATCCCCGTGCGACGGCGTAAGAAACATCTTGGACGGTTGCACAGGCTCAATTATTTTTCCTCCATCATCCTTGTCAATCCACACACGCAGAGCCTCGCTTGGACCGATGCGGAATACTGCGGCTTCTGTCTCAAAGAGAAAATCGACCGGAACAGCAAAAGAAAACTGGTCCGGCTTTTCCGGAATAACACAGAGTTCCGGCTTCTGAGCGCCCATAAATCGAATGACGTAAGCAAGTAGCATGTGTGTACCCTAGCCATTGTTGTTCTATTCGTCCAGTGCATATACTTAACCTTGCCTCGGCTCGAGGAGCCGGGCAAATTCATGGGAGGAAGTATACCGGCCGTCAATGAACTTGTTGGATAATGAACTTATTGGATTCTGACGCGATTCCTCAATCAGTTTCGCGTCCCGGGCCTCATTGGTACGGGCTCCGTGCCTTTGGGTATCCTTGCGGCCGGCCTTCGAGATCGCCACTCTTCTTCAAGAATCAGGAGGACCGGCCCAAAGGCCTGTTCTGCTTGGTCAATAATCTGCGCCAAAATAAACTGCGCACCTTCTTCCAAATCGAAAGGCGGAGGCAATTGGAGAAGCAAACTAAACGCTATTTCCCGTAGGTCGCATACTCGTTTGCAGGCTTGAGATAGCTGTTCCGCTGTTTCGACAAGATTAAAGATGTGGTCATGCAGGATTGCCCCGCGAATAACCGGCGCCAGGTCTCGAATGACCCGATGAACAAGTCCGCGCGTAATGGTACCTTCAAAGGTACGCAGTCCATGACACCAACACTCAATCTCGATGGCAAAGATTTCATCATAGCCTTCAAGCGCTCGAGGCTTCATTATCCCGACCGGTGGTGAAGAACCCGCGCTTTCATCCATGATTTCTGTCGCCTCTCAGGTGCATGCTTAAGAACGGGTGACGGCGCACATGTTCGACAAATCGCAGAGCACTCATATGCGCAATTTGCTCAAATGATCGCACACTAAACGGAAGCTCCTGGGCGCTGCGAACAGAATGTAGGTGCCGGCGATTCTCCTCGGCCGATGCCCTGAATGCGCTTTCTGGGTTCGGTTCGCGCCCCAAAGCACTAATGTCTGCCATGAGGGCACGGTTGCGGCCTTCTTGGAGGGCCTTCTCGCGTTCTATGGCGTGAGGAAGGGTTGCTTGGCCAACTTGAGACGCCTCAAGCAGACTCTGCGATCGGGGCCCCGGCCTAAATTCGTGTTTAGTAAAAACCATGTACGAAGCAAATCGATAAAACCAAAAGTCTCAATAGAGTTATGGCAGTGACCCATAGACCGGTAACGTCCTGTCTCCGGGAAAACTCAGAACGGTTATTAATAGTTATATTCATCCACGCCAGAAATGTTGATGGCTACAACAGTTTCATCTCACAGGCGCTTTTGCTAGTCTTATCAGGATGTTGAATTTTCAGGGATTTTTTATTCGATAGGCTTCCTTGTGAACGACAATAGGCATGACCTTTCACAGCTAGCTATTGATCCGTCTCTCAAAAATGAGGGCACTCACCTGTCGTACCGGCAGTTCTTTTTCCCTGGTTTGATAGTTACGGCGCTCGCGGTGGTGGTTCTGATTTACTTATGGAACGGCAGAAACTCCGAAGAAAGCGGGCATCCACAAGCTCATCTGAGTTCGGGTCCAGAGGTTTCTCAGCCCATTGTCATGCGTGGGAGTTCCGATGTGCTGAATGCGACCGGTTACGTGGTAGCTCAGCGCCAGGCTGCTGTTTCTTCCAAGGCCACCGGACGGCTTAAGCAACTCTTGGTAGTTGAGGGAGATAAGGTAACTGCCGGACAAATACTGGGTGTTCTCGAAAACGACGATCTCAACGCCATCGTCAAGCAAGAGTTGGCCTATGTCGAGGTTCTTCGGGCGCGAGTCTCCGCTGCTGATGCCGAAGCAATCGAGGCATCTCGACAATACAGTCGTCTGCAAACGCTGCATCGTTCGGGAGCCTCGGCGCAAGCGGACCTTGATGAATCGCGGGCTCGCCATATTTCAGCCCAAGCGGATTTGACAGCCGCTAAGGCAAACGTTCAACTAGGCGAGGCTCGCTATGAGAAAGCGATGGTAGACCTCAGCTATACTAATATTCTTGCTCCTTTTGACGGGACCGTTCTCACCAAGGATGCGGACGTCGGAGAAATTGTGGCGCCATTTGGATCATCGACAAATGCGCGCGCGGCTATCGTTACCATTGCAGATATGAAATCACTCGAGGTTGAGGCGGATGTTTCCGAAGCCAACCTCACAAAAGTATTTGTAGGTCAGACGGTGGACATTGTTCTCGACTCGATACCATCGAAACAATACAAAGGCGTCGTGAGCAAGATCGTTCCTACTGTTGATCGCGCCAAGGCAACGGTGATGACAAAGATACGATTTCTCGATCTTGATGAGCGCGTCATCCCGGAGATGAGCGCTAAAGTTGCCTTTCAGCTTCAAAATTCGTAGGCTCGCCAAAGACTTTCATGATCAACATTGACTCAGTTCAAAAGAGTTACTGGCGTGGCACCGAACGTATTGAAGTGCTCAATCAGCTTTCCCTTAATATCTCGCCTGGCGAATTCGTGGCGCTCATGGGACCTTCCGGATCCGGCAAGACTACGCTGCTCAATCTTATTGCCGGTATTGATAAGGCCGATAGCGGCTCTGTCACCGTCGCCGGAAATGCTCTTCATGTTATGAGCGAGGCCCAGTTGAGCGCGTGGCGATCCACCCACATTGGTTTTGTGTTTCAGTTTTATAATTTGCTTCCTGTCCTATCTGCGATGGAAAATGTGGCGTTGCCGCTTTCTTTGCTCAAGATGTCATCGTCTGAACGCAAGTCACGCGCTCGATTTGCTTTGGAGGTGGTGGGCCTTTCTGACCGTTTAACTCACTATCCATCGCAGCTCTCTGGTGGTCAGGAACAGCGGGTTGCCATCGCGCGGGCAATAGTTACCGACCCAACGGTCATCGTGGCAGACGAGCCAACCGGGGACTTGGACCGCGGAGCCGCTGACGAGGTCTTAACATTGCTCAAGCGCCTTAACGCTGAATTTAAGAAAACCATTGTCATGGTGACACATGATCAAGTTGCTGCGACATTTGCGAGCCGCATCATTCATTTGGATAAAGGAAAGCTCCTTACGCCATGAGAGAATTTCTGCTGCTCATGGTGCGAAACACGGTGCGGCACCGGCTGCGCGTATTTCTAACCGTTGGTGGGATTGTGATCGCCCTTGCTTCATTTGCCTTTATTCGGATGCTGATTGACGCATGGTATTCAGGCGTGGAAGCCTCTTCCAAAAATCGCCTCATAACAAGAAATGCCGTCTCACTCGTCTTTTACCTCCCACGTTCGTATTTTGAGTCTCTTCGTACTGTTCCCGGGGTGCTGGCTGCCGGCTGGGGTAATTGGTTTGGGGGAAAGTATGAGGCGGATGATAAGTTTCGCTTTCAGCAGTTTGCAATTAGTGATTCCTACCTTGATGTCTACCCGGAATACAAACTAGGCAAAGAGGAGCGGCGCGCCTTTGACGCTGATCGCACTGGAACCCTCATCGGACGTGAATTGGCTGAACGTTTTAACCTGCATGTGGGTGATACCATGCAGCTCAGTGGCACCATCTTCCCCGGATTATGGCAATTTACTGTTCGCGGCATTTTCCACGCCGAACAGTCTGACAAAGACACGCGCATCATGTTCTTCCACTGGGACTACTTGAATGAGCGCAATAAAGCGGAGCTGCAAAGGAACCCTGACAACGTCGGCTTCTACGCCCTTCTCCTCAAGACGGGAATCAACGAAGCGGCGGTTTCTCAACAAATTGACGCCTTGTTTGCAAATAGCTCGGCTGAGACCGTGACAGAGACGGAGACTGCCTTTGTGCAAGGGTTCGTCTCAATGTCGTCCACCATCATTTCCGCCCTTAATATTATTTCTCTCATTGTCAGTGTAATCATGCTCCTGGTGATGACCAATACCATGCTCATGTCGACTCGCGAGCGCTATCGTGAATACGCGATAATGAAGGCGCTGGGATTCCCCAACCGCTACCTTTATCGCCTCATTTGCGGGGAAGCGCTGGTGCTCTGCTTAGCTGGATTTGTTGTTCTCATGGTGTTGCTTGCCGGGTTTACCACCCTCCCGGGGGGCGGGATTCCTTCCGACCTTAAGAATTTTTTTCCGCGATTCTCAATTCGGCCGTTAACGGTGGTTGGCGCTTTTGCTATTTCGTTAATTGTGGCGCTGGTGGCTGGTTCTATTCCCGCGGTTCACATTGCCCGCATGCGAGTAACCGAGGCTTTACGTAAACTGGGATAAGCGATGTGGCTTGAATTTGTATATAATCGCTCTCATGTGCTGGCCCGCCCCACCATGAATGCCATGACTGTGGCCGGCATTGCCCTTGTCGTCTTGGTTGAAGTGGCTGCTCTCATGATGGCCGAGGGACTTCGAAATACCCTTGCAAGCACAGGCTCACCGGATAACGCAATCGTGATCCGAAACGGGGCAGAGAACGAAATACAAAGCGGCCTTAAGCGCGATGATACTGCCATTATTTTATCCCAGCCGGAAGTTGCCCGGGCACCAGATGGTTTGCCAATTGCCACGACTGATAGTGTTGTTGTTGCGTCCCTCAAGAAACGTTCGGATGGGCAACCAAGCAATGTCAATGTACGCGGGGTATCCGCCTATGCGTTGGTAGTACGGAAAGGCATTGCTGTAGTGGAAGGCCGTCTCCCGCAGCGCGGAACGCGCGAGGTGATGGTGGGGAGCGCAATTAAAAATAAATTCAACAGGACCGGTATCGGCCAAGCCGTGCGGCTGGCCGGGGTGGATTGGCCAATTGTCGGCATCTTTGACGCCGGAAATTCCGGTTTCAACTCAGAGATTTGGGGCGACGTAGATGTTCTCATGCCCTCTTTCAAACGCGAACAGTTCTCGAGCATTACTTTTCGCCTGGCTGAAAATGTTGATTTCAGTGCGTTTGAGGAAAGAATGAAAACCGATCCCCGCATGAGCATAGTGGTGCGCCGTGAGAGCCAATTCTATGAGTCGCAGAGTCGTACTTTGGCGCTTTTCATTACTTATCTCGGCGGATTTATCAGTATTATTTTTTCTCTTGGGGCAATCATAGGAGCCCTCATCACCATGTATGGTGCCGTGAACTCAAGGACTCGCGAGATTGGTATATTACGCGCGCTTGGATTCGGAAGATTAGTCATATTTAGAGCGTTTGTTAGTGAATGCGTCATGCTCGCTGCCGCCGGGGGCGTCCTCGGTGTGCTGGGCGGGCTTATGCTCAGCTTTCTAACCATTACTACCACTAATTTTCAGACTTTTGCTGAGGTTAGCTTCAAACTCCACATGACACCGTTGATCGCTCTTCAGGGCGTGATCTTTGCCTTCGTGATGGGACTGGTGGGGGGCGCTCTTCCGGCTGCTCAGGCAGCCCGGATAAAGATTTTGCAGGCACTTCGGGACCATTAACGTTTCATGAGGAGGAAGGATAGAATGAGGAACTCATATTCCATTCAGATTGGTCTGATATGTGTTGTGTTTCTGAGCTGCTGTGTTGTCGGAGCATTCGCCGAGCCCAGGGCACCGCAAGAGAAATTTCGCCTTGGGTTCATTGCCTCTTTGAGTGGGGATCTCGAAGTGTATGGGGATTCGGCTCGTAAAGGCTTTGAGCTGGCGCTCGAAGAGATTGGGCGCGATTGGATTGAGGTGTATTACGAGGATGACAAGTTTGAGTCAGCGCGAACGGTAACCGCGTTCAAGAAGCTTATCGATATAAACAAAGTCAATGCCGTCGTGACAGTCGGCTCAAATCCGTCGAGCGCGGTTGCGCCTTTGGCGCTCTCTCGAGACGTTCCTCTTCTGGCCTGGGCCAGCGATAACCGAATGTCGACACACAACCCTGCGGTACTTCGAACCTACCCTAGCGGGACAACGGAAGGAGACGTACTGGCACATTTTGCCGTATCGCGCGGCGTGAACAAACTGGCAGTGCTTATTTCCCATAACGCCTACGCACAGTCATGGAAATCGGGAATTGATGCGGGCTTTGGGCCGGATGGCATTGTTTTTAATGAAGAGGTGTTATCAGAAGGAGATGATTTTCGCTCGCTCATCGCTCGAGCCCAACGCCGCGGAGCTCAGTCTTATGCTGTTTGCCTCGACGTAGGAAAGATTGCGGCCTTTACCCGCCAACTCCGCGAACTAGGAGAAACCGGCTCAATCATAGGATGCGAATATCTCAACTCTCGAGAAGAAGTGACTGCCTCACAGGGAGCTCTTATCGGGGCTTGGTTCTCAACAGCCCGGGTTACTGATAGTTTCCGGGATAAGGTAAAGAGCACATACCCGGCCGACGGTGTGATATCTGGAGTGGCAAATCATTACGACCTTGCCTACCTCTTGCACCGCGCATGGCAAGCGGGCGCTACAGCGCGTCTTATTCCTTACTTAAGAGAACTCGGGCCTCAGCAAGGAGCTGTTGGCAAATTTGAGATAGTTAACCGCAACGAAGAAACTTTCTTCGATTTACCACTTGAAATTCGGGAGGTTACTGAGGAAGGGTATAAGAGTGTTGGATAATCAGTCACTTACGCACAGGTCTGATTCTCCGACAGAACGTCCTATTTTATAGGTATACTTTCACAACATCGAGCTATAACTTATTATAGGAGTTGGAAAAATTATGCTTTCAGCCGCGAGTAAAGTGGTAAAGGTTGCCGCAGGGGTTGCCCTCAAGGGTGCTGCTGCGCTTTCCTCAGCCGCTTCGAGCGCCGGCTCCCAAAGTCTTACCCAGCTCATGCGGGCGAGTGCTGCGACTATCAAGGGAGGAGCGTCAATTGCAGCAGGTGCCATCCCCCTGGCGAGAGCTTCATTTGGTGCTGGTCCTCAAGCTATTGTATGGGGCGTGCGTCGCGGTCTAGGTACGGTAGGAAATTCGGTACATAGCGTTGGCCTGGCTGCCCTGGAATCAGGAGTGGACGGGGCAGGACTGCTAGTCAAAGGCGCAGAAGGAGTAGCAAACGCTGCGCTGGCCGCAGGAAATGCTACCGAAAATCTCATAGTAACCGGGGATCCACGCAGAGAATCTCAGGACTGGCTTAAGGAAATATACCAAAACTTTGGCCCGAGCGGGGGCGGCGGACTTTCAGCACCCGGCGGCGGAGGCGGCGATGACTCGGGTTTGAGATCCCGTATTGCCAACGATTCAGCCTCTTTCCGTCAGAATGCGCCGGCACCGCAACCTGCTGCTCCCCCGCCACGTCGATAACGTCACAGACACATGAAACGGTTGACTCTTGTTTGCGCTATCGCTTTCTTCGGAATTTTTCTCGGCGCCCTCTTCTTGGAGATAGGTTGTCGACTTTTTGAGGCCCTTGGGTCAAGAAGACAGCCATGGTCGGATCGGCCGACTTTTTATTTTCAGCCCGAGGACTCGGCGACCTTGCAGGATTACCCGTACTCTCCCGAAAAAGGGGAACATGTTTTTCGTATTGCGGTTGTCGGAGACTCCTTTACCTTCGCACCCTTCATGCAGTTTACTGACTCGTTTACAAAAAAACTTGAAAGCAAGCTGAACATCAACCACACTGCCCGTAAGGCTGAGGTGATTAACTACGGAGTGCCGGCCTATTCCACCTCTCACGAAGTCTCCAAAGTAGAGCAGGCTATTCGGGAGCAGGCTGACGTTGTTGTCTTGCAGATCACCTTAAATGATCCCGAAATTAAAGGCCCCCAGATTATTGGAATTACCAATTTTTCTAATTTTGGCGCTTTCCAGCCCGGCCCGATATTAGCGAGAATACTGCGTCATTGGCATTCCCTAAGATTTGTTCTTGAACGCTTGCATAATACAGAGACAGAGCGAGCGTACCGGGAATACTTTCTTGACCTGTTCGAGAATCCCAAGACACGCAAGCCGTTTGAAAGGGCAATGTCCTCCATAGCGAAGCAAGCTCACGAGGCTCATGTGCCGCTTATTGCAGTGGTATTTCCGCTATTCGGCATGCCCCTTGATAGTTCCTACCCCTTCTACTCGATTCACCGGCAGGTAGTTGAACTGATGAACTCTTTGCAAGTGCCAGTTTTGGATATTTCCCCTCTCTATCAGGGGATTCCCTTGGAACGTCTGCAAGTGATTCCCGGAATAGATCGACACCCTAATGAAATTGGGCACCGCATGGCGGCCGAAAGAATCTACCAGTGGCTCGAAGAATTAAAGCTCTTACCAGAGGAACTAGTCATTCGAAAGAAATATAAAAAGAGAACACAAATAGTCAAAGAAGAGCCCTATACGGGGTAGCTACTGCCTTCAATTTCCCGCCGTACTCGAATCGCACACGCTCGTTGTCGTCGGCACCTGAAAAGACATGTCATAATATTTCTGGTACGTAGCATCCGCTTCGTCCGCTAGCTTAGCTGCCACCTTTGTTACCCTGCCAACACGGGCCAACACATCGGGCACCAAGTCATGAAGTTTTAACGCGTCACTCCGGTAGGCTTCCATGACAGCGGCACTTCCCGTATCTACCTGCGAACATATAGTTGTATTCTGGCAAACGAGCACCGTTGTGGATATAAACCAAGTGCGCTGCCAATTGGTAAGTTGCAGACGGTGCGCCCGCTTTGCAGTCTGCCGGGAAAATCGGCGGGTAGCGGCGTCTTTATTATATTTGCGAAGCACTCGCAGCGACCGTTTCACAACATCTTCCTGCACCTTGGCTCCATTATCCAAACGCTGCAAGAGATCCTTAATATCCACGCTCTGACAATCAAGGCAGGTGGTGTTGTCGCCGCCGCAAACCCCGCAGGTATCCAAGGCAGTTCCATCAACCGGTATGCGATCGCAGTTACCGTTGGTGCCTATAAAATTTAATACAATATCAGCCGCTCCTGCACCTTGCACCCGTCCATCAATCGTCAGGGTAATGGCTCCGATGTTGGTGATGTTGGTCGGCCCCAACGCTCCGACAGCGACCGGAGATGAAAATTGCACATCTTTCGTAAATGCCTGCCCGCCGCCACCAGTAAGGGTAAAGGCATATTCCGAGTATGTGTCTCCAAAGGCGTCACTAGCATCATAGAGACGAATTCGAATACTGGCCTGCTCTCCTGGAGAGTCAGTGAACTGGACGCCTATCCTCAGCCCTGTCGCTCCATCCTCGACGAGATTCACACCTCCCAAGCCCGAGAAATTTGTCGTATTAGGGTCTGAGTCTCCGTCCCAAGTAAGCACCGCTAGCCCAAGGGCGCCTCCCTGAGATGCACTCTGAGAGTGCTCCACCACACCTTGGTCAATAATTGCGGTAACAAAGCCGCCAGCCGAGGTCGTCTGGGTCCGAAGAGTGCGAAACCCTCCTATCATACTGGAGCCGGCTGCCAATGAAGACGTCGCTGATCCGCCTGCGGAGTCGGTTACAGCCTGCGACTCAGATAACCGGTCAAAGCTTAAAGCTAAAGATTCTCGATGAGCCAAGTGCCCAAAACACAGCACTGCGGATAGACAATGGATTATGCGTTGCATCATACGTCAACTCCCTGACAACGCTTCTAGCATCATGCCAGGTGCCAACGTGCGCAACCCCCCAAATGACACAACGGCGTTTCATCTCACGTTAAGATTTTCTGGGTATTTGCCGAATATGCTTACATGGCACTCATTATTGCTTCGATTACTCTTGTGCTTCTTTGGAACACTGCGCTCAGTCCCATGCTGGCCGCGGCAGACGAGTGCGAGGAACGAGAGTTCCAAGCCGCCTTTCGGCGCTTTCAACTCCGTTCAATCAAGAAGTACCACCAGCAGTTTCTCGATAACCCGGAACTTCACGAGCTGTCTCTTGACGATATCGAGAAGCATTTCCGAGTACAAAGCCGTTACGACGAAATTGGCCGTTCATAGCAATGACGACATTCCGAGTGAGTACTGCTATACTTTTCTGACATGTTGAATTGTCGGGCATGCCAGTCTCCTTACATACCCCCACCACCTACTCTTCAATTTCTTGAGGAGATTGCGCCTCAACTTGGCGGCAAGCGTCACCGCATACCAACCCCGACACTCTGTCCGGCTTGCCGCCTCCAGCGTCGCCTAGCATTTCGAAACCCGGTGACGGTAGCCTGGCGTGAAACTCAGGACGGCAAGCGTGTCCTCTCGGCGTTTGTCGACCCGCAGCGCGCGGCTGTGCTTGACAATGAACAGTGGTGGGGCGACGGGTGGGATCCGTTATCTTTCGGCATTGACGTCAATTTTCAACAAACCTTTTTTTCTCAGTTTCAGACGCTGCGAAAAGCCGTCCCCTATGCCGCGCGCCTTGCAACCCAAGTTGAAAACAGCACCTATTGCAGCAATGTGACCGACGTGAAGGATTGCTATCTCGTTTTCAACACCTACCGGACGGAAGACTCTATGAACTCAGACTTTGTGTGGGGTTCAATAAGTTGTTTGGATTGCACTCGCACGATTAACTCAGAACAATGCTTTGATTGCCTTGAGTGCCATCGCTGTTACAATCTTCAAAATGCAGAATTTTGCGAAGATTGTTCGGATAGCTACTTCTTAAGTTACTGCCGCGGATGCCGCCATTGCTTTGGTTGCGTCAATT
>CAZPBV010000036.1:0-886 GCA_964584675.1 uncultured Bdellovibrionales bacterium | reverse complement strand
TATGAGCGCACAGTTGCAGAATTCAGGCTCGGTTCGCGCAAAGAACGCGTAGCTATTGCCGCGCGTTTTCGTGCTCTGTGCGCTGCAGCACCCCGGCCTCATCTCTATGGACAG
The DNA here is from genome assembly GCA_964584675.1 of uncultured Bdellovibrionales bacterium. Lineage (GTDB taxonomy): Bacteria > Bdellovibrionota_C > UBA2361 > UBA2361 > JBGSMV01 > CAZPBV01. The sequence continues at coordinate 772 of CAZPBV010000036.1, read as the reverse complement.
CGCGTGGAGAATGTTACCGGCAACTATCTGCGCAATTCCCGCAATCTCCGGGAATGTTTTTATGTTGAGGATGCCGAAGATTGCGCTTTTTGCTTCACCATAAATGGCGAGGTTGCTCACTGCGTTGACTACTCGCACTTCGGTGTTCGCAGTGCCTGGCTCTACGAGTGCCAATCTTGTGGTCATGGTGCTCATAACCTGCTTTTTTCGCGGGATTGCTGGCACAGCAATAGCGATCTCCTCTATTGCGCTTCTTGTTTCGGATGCCGCCATTGCTTTGGTTGTGTCGGCCTCCGTCACAAAGAATACTGCATCTTGAACCGTCAATTTACCAAACAGGCCTATCATGATCTGGCGGCGCAAATTGTCGAGCACATGAAAAAGACCTCCGAGTGGGGAGAATTTTTTCCGATGGAACATTCTCCGTTTCCTTATAATATTAGCTTTGCCGCGAGATATTTTCCCCTAACCAAAGAACAGTGTCTCGAGCGAGGATTGGGATGGTATGAACCGCCGTCCCCAACGGAGGGAGGGGCGAGCCTCAACCCTTCGGAACTGGATATTCTACCCGACCGAGACTCTTCAGTAAGCATTCGGAGCATTCTCAGCGGGCGTAATTTTTTGCTGCCCTCCCATGAGATTACCCGCTTAAGAACACTGGTCGCGCCGCCCCCGCAACTGACCTATCAGGAACGAATGGAATCCAGATTTCAAAGATTGGGCGGAATTGCCCTTCATGAGCGCATCTGTCCTTCCAGCGGGGCACGTATCA
>CAZPBV010000035.1:10153-15082 GCA_964584675.1 uncultured Bdellovibrionales bacterium | reverse complement strand
GATCTCCTTCTGAATAGCAGACGGATCGAGACTCTATCGACATCACGCGGCCAAATAACTTTCAAGAACATCAGACATGGATCCTACCAATTACGTTATCGTATCACGACGGGTCTCGGGGCCACCACCAAGTTTAGTAGCGGGCAAAGAGTGCAATTATAGGGCTCTATTCAAGCCGCTCTTTTCCGATAATCCCCGCCATTTTCACCGCTCCCAGAGGACGGCGTGTAAAAAATTTGTGGTGACTATTCACGACTTTCCGCGCTATAGAGGAAGGCACGATCAGTTTAACCTTCGAGGCAGTTACGTTTTGGTTTTCGCAGGAAGCGTGGTGCAGACTTTTGGCTTTCGATTATTGAGACGAGTTAGTCCAATCGGCCGGGGACGGGATACCTTCACCAGCTTGTTCCAAATTCTGCTCGGCGGCTATGTCGCTGCGATGTGCTGTTCTACCATTGTTTTCGCGCAGAGTGTTCCGGCTCCAGGCCCTGGCACTACGAATCTCCTCTCGCTTAATGCCCAAGGCGAACCAGCAAATGCTACCAGCGGCCGTCCGCTCATTAGCTCCAATGGCCGCTTGGTTGTATTCGAATCCGACGCGACGAATCTCATCTCTGATGATTCGAACGGAAAGAAGGATATCTTTCTGAGAAATCAGAAAACAGGCGATATTCGGCGAGTAAGCGAAGGGTTTGGAAGATCTCAACCGGATGCAGAGTCATTCGATCCCTCCGTAAGCCCGGAGTCACCGAATGGATTTGTTGCTGTCGCATACGCTTCGGAAGCTTCCAACATTAATTTCCCGTTCCCCGGTCTACGACGTCTTGATAATGGAGTGAGCGACATCTTTGTTACTTTGCCTGATCTTGATTTTACGATGCAGGCGACCTATGGGATTGGTCTCCGCCCGCCCGATGGCGCGAGCTCCCATCCCTCCGTAACTATTGTCCCGGCGCCCAATCGAGTGGTTGTGGCGTACGCTTCGGAAGCCAGCAATTTAGTTAGCGGAGACGCGAATGATATGCGGGATGTTTTTATTACTACCCTGGTGGAGCCCGGACCAAAAGATTTTGACCTTCAGAAGTCCGTGCGTACCATTAAAATCAGTACGGGATTCGACGGAACAGATGCAAACGGGCCAAGTGACCGTCCACGAATAAGCGGAGACGGTAGATATATTGTATTTGAATCCGAGGCGACCAATTTGATTTCCGATCAGACTCCGGCCGGAATCCAAATTTATTTGTATGACACCGTTACCCAAACAACTTCATTAGTTAGTAAATCTTCGTCCGGATTAGCAGGCAATGGCGACAGCGTTCGACCAAGCATTAACTTTCCCGGCAATGTCATTGGTTACAAGACCGCTGCTACTAATATTTTGAATGATGGCCTGTCCCCGCAGGTGGGAGCGCCCCAGTTTGTGGTTTTTGATACCAAGGATCAGACCAATACTCGTGTAAATACAACCCCGACTGCTGGTCCGAGTAATGGAACCGATAATGTATCATTAACCTCGGAGCTAAGTCCTAGCGGCAGGCTTGTGTTTTTTGCGGACAATGGCTCCAACCTGGCAAGCGCAGATACCAATGGCAAGGCTGATATCTTTGTGAGAGACACCGCGTCTGGGGAATTGTTTCGGGTCTCCCGAGGACAGGCCGGAGCGGAAACGGACGGGGACAGCCTCTACCCCTCTTTTGGGCAGCTGGCATACAACTCACCGTCTGCGCTCGTAGTCTTCCAATCAAACGCCTCCAATCTTACCAGTTCGGGGGCAGGAGTAACCCACGATTACATCACCGACTATCGCATTCCGCCTCGTGAGATTGAGCCTGGAACCCGCATCGATCTTCCTCCCGATGTGACCATCAAAGGAAAGAAACTCAAAATTTCATTCGAGGAATTTTCCGGGGTAAATTTATCTTCACTCGTCGATGCTCGGGCAACGAAGAAAGCCAGTGGATCAATTCGTTATCGGGTCACCGTTAAGAAAGTTTCAGATTCGTCAGCTTTGAGCCGCGGGGCAGCGCCATCTGCCCTTTCTATTGCGGCGTCAACGAGTGACATCATTAGAAAAACTACCAAGAAGACCTCTGTTACTGTAAGCAAACTCTCAAGCGGAACCTACACGACGAGCTATCGCACTTCAATTTCGCGCACCAGTAGCACTCAAGGAATTTCAACCCGAGGCGTGTTTAATTCCGATCCCAGCCCCTCTCAAAGACTGACCATAGAGTAGCACAAGCCCCTATAGCACGAAGTCCACCTTTTCAAGAGGCAGCAGGAGCGTAAAAGCGGCTCCGTCCCCCGGCCGAGAGTTGACGCTCACCTCTCCATAGTGCAGCTCGGCAATTCGTTGCACCACCGCCAATCCGACTCCGAGGCCCTCCGAAGAATGGTGGCTCTGCGCCCCGCGAGCGAACATGTCAAAAAGACGCCGAGTGTCGTCTGGTGTAATCCCCGGACCATTGTCACTGACAATAATTTCGACAAACCGCGCCAGACCGCGCTGCACTTCCTTGCCTGCGCTGACATTAATGAGGATTTGCTTTTTATCATTATACTTTACCGCATTGCCAATGAGGTTAATGAATACTCGCCGCAGCAGATCTGAGTTGCCCCAAACACTTGGCAACTCGCCAATACCAATCTGAATATCGAGGGAATCATCAAAGTGCATATCATGCACCACTTCGTGGACGAGGGTTCCCAACGAGACTATCGCCATTTTGGTGGCCTTAGTCCCCAACTTAGCATACTCATACATAGCCTGGACCATATTCATGAGACGCTTTCCAGAATCAAGAGCACGGCTTAGTAATTGCTGCGAGCGATTATCAAGATCGGCTCCTTTGGTTTCCAGAACGTACTCAAGTTTCATGCACATGCCGCCAAGCGGCCCGCGAATGTCATGGGCAATGGTCATACTAAAGTCATCAAGACGCCGATTTTTTTCTTCCAGCAATGAATTGGCTTCGGTGAGCTTGGCCCGAATCATCAGATTTTCTTCCTTCAGGCGCCTCAGCCGCAGCATGTGACGTAAAGCAGGGGCAAGCTCATCTCGCCACGCGCCCACCCGAACGATACATCTATCGCAGCCGGCATCATAAGCGTGCGTGACGTGCCGCGGATCGGTATCGCCGGAAACTACCAGAATGCCCGGCTCGCTGTCTCTTAAACGCAATTCCTGGAGGATAGTAGTATGGGCAAGGTTGTTGAGATCATAGTTGAGGACGACCACATCAAACGCCCCGCTACTTGCCACGGACCGACAATCATCAAGCGAAGAAACCTGCGTAAACTCGACAGATGGTACCTGCTCGACAATATGGGCCCAGGCAGCATCTTGAGCTGAAGCTGATTCAAGAACTAGAACTTTGTCGACCTTGGTTCGCTCCGCGGGCGGGGCAGACATACATCCCCCTGTTCTACACCGCGCGCTTCAGGTAATTCTTGAGCCTGATAAGGGCGCGCGAACGAATTTGCGAGGCGCGTGACTCGGTCACTCCCAATATCTCGCCAATTTCTTTAAGATTGAGTTCTTCGTAAAAATACAAGCTGATAACGAGGCGTTCCTTCTCCGGTAGACGATCAAGAGCGCGCGCAATTAGACCCACCTTTTCACCGGTGAGGAGCCGTGCCAAGGGGTCTTGCGACCGGCTCGCCAAAAGCTCCTCAGCCTTAAATCGCTCCTCGCCGTGACCAAACCCCAGCTCTTCGAAGCTCAGCATGACAATACTACCAACTTCACCGAGCAACCCCTGCAATTCCTCTACGGTAATGCCCAGCTCTTGAGCCACTTCTTCGTCATCGGCAGCTCGGCCCAGTTTTTGCTCAATCCGCTGATAGGCTTGTTCGATCTTATGCGACTTGAAGCGCAGAGACCGCGGCAGCCAATCCTGCGAGCGAAAACTGTCCAAAATTGCACCACGGATACGAAATTGTGCATAGGTTGAGAAATTTGTTTCGTGGCGAGGGTCATACTTTTCGAGAGCGTCGACCAGGCCAATAATTCCAGAATTCAACATCTCCCGAATATCAACGTCCTTGGGCAGACGGCCTGACAGTCGATGAACCACCTTTTTAACGAGAGGAAGGTAGCTCTTAATGAGTTCTTCTTTCTCGTAGCTATCCACATGTTTGTAGGCCTCAACGGCCGAGCGTTTAACCTTTGCCACTTTGAATCTCCTCGTAAGTAGTCAAGATGCTCACCACAACTCGACTGACTAGGCTCACAACCAATACTGCCAAACAAGCCCTATAGGTTATTGTAATTATTGAAACTCCGGCTTGAATTCCGGCAGCTAAGACCACACCGAAACAGAGAAGGGCAACAGCCGCTGCAAGCTTGTGAATGCCCACATAGCTAACGCGAATCGATTTTCCTTGCGCCGTTCCTTTTGCGCTCATGCGTAATCCTGTTCAGAGCCCGAGTCCAAAAGTTGTCGAAAAAAGAACTGCATCCCTCCCTTGACCTTGTGTTCATAAAAAGAGGCGTCCAATCGATCAACCAAGGCCGTAATAGAACGGCCCGCGGCGCTACTTGGAAAAAGCTCAAGGAGAGCACGCTGAGATCGAACCGCCTCGCATAAAACATCGTCATGGGGCACAAAGCCTAGGTATTTTAGTTCGACATGCAAGAATCGTTCTACCGCCCGCTGAAGCCGGTTATAGGTTCGGTCCCCTTCGACCGCCCCCCGTACATTATTCGATATTACCGAGAAGCTTCTTTCGCCATATTCGGTAGCTAATATCTTTATGAGAGCGTACGCATCGGTCAACGAGGTCGGCTCAGGAGTAACCACAATGACTATCTCTCCGGATGCTCCATTCAGGTACATCACATCCGGACCGATACCGGCAGGGGTGTCGACGAGTATATAGTCAAAGGCAAGCGGCATTTCATCAACCGCTTGTATAAGCATCATG
>CAZPBV010000035.1:0-10143 GCA_964584675.1 uncultured Bdellovibrionales bacterium | reverse complement strand
ATCATGCGATGAGCGGAACTGAGGTTGCAAATGGACTCATTGCCGCTGGTGGCGGGAATAATAGAAAGTCCCTCGGGTCCGTTCACCACAACCTCTTGGAGCGAGCGCTTTCCCGCAAAAAAGTCCGCCAGAGTATAGGATGGTCGAATTCCTAGGAGAACATCAACGTTAGCCAAACCTAGATCGCCGTCAATAATGAGCACCGATTTCCCAAGCCTGGTCAGTCCAAGACCAATATTTACCACCAGGCTCGTCTTACCAACGCCCCCCTTCCCGCTGGTAAAGCTCATTACTCGGCTTACAGACTTCGCCGCCACGGAGGAGATTACTGATTTCTCAACATTCATCTTTGTTCCCATGATCCTCATATTTTGATTGTTCACCCGTACACTTAGACTCCACAAATTCAGTCTCTCGCATAAGACGTTGATATCGTTCTCGTATCGCTATGCGGTAACCTGCCAACAAGGCGCCACGGGTCACATCGCTATGGTGCGCCTGCCGCATAAAAACTTTAGGTGCGTCTTTATTATTCAATCGAAATTACCCCCAATGATTGCACCTTCGTATTCGAGACGATTTCCTGATGACAAATGACGTGCATTCCAGGCACAAATCGATCGATGAACGATGCCAACGCGGCACGCAGGTGGCCTGGAGCAAGCACCAGCGGTGTTTGCCCCATCTCAGCAAATTTTTCAGCAATTCGCCCCAATCGATTGATGAGAGTCTGAGCAATTGATGGTTCAAGAGCCAAATACGACCCCTCATCGGTTTGTTGAATAGCCTCGGACAAAGCACGCTCAAGCCCGGGGGTCAGACTCGTCAGGGCGAGCACACCGTCCGGCGTCAGATATTTGGCTGTAATGGTGCGCGCCAACTTGCGCCTGACAAACTCGGCCAATTTTTCAGGATGCTTCACCGAAGGACCCCAGTCGGCGAGCACTTCTAAAATGGTTCTCAGGTCGCGAATCGAGACCTGCTCTTTGAGAAGCTGCGCAAGTACCCGTTGTACCTGGCCGACAGTCATAATCCCCGGAACAAGCTCTTCAACCACCTTGGGAAATTGCTTAGCAACATTGTCAAGCAGGAGTTGGGTCTCCTGTCGACCTATCAAGTCATGGAGATGCGCACGAAGGAGCTCTGTCAAGTGAGTAGTCACTATCGTGGCATGGTCGACAACCGTATACCCCGCAAATTGAGCGGCCTCGCGTTGCGTCTGTGATATCCAAATAGCATCCAAACCAAAGGCCGGCTCCTTCGTCGGAATTCCCTCAATGGTAGTGCTGGCGGTTCCGGGATCCATAGCCAGCAAGTGATGCGCTTTGAGCTCGGAAGAACCGACAATGGCGCCCTTCAGCATAAGCCTGTACTCTCCGGCCTTAATGCGAACATTGTCGCGGATATGAATGGGAGGAATAACAATGCCGTAATCGGTGGCAAACTGCCGCCGTAACGACCGAATACGATCGACCAATTCGCCTGCCTCAACCAGAGCCACCAGTTCATAGCCAACCTCAAGTTCCAAGATATCCATCCCAAGAAGGCCGAGAACCTCCTCGGTGCTTCCGGGTTTCGGACCGGCCTGCTCCAAAGTGCCCTGTTTTTCTTTATTTTCCTCCTCCTTCGCCTTAACCACTTGCTTACCCCGCATGTACGCTGCGAGCGCGGCGGCGCTCCCGAGGACCAAAAATGGTGCGAATGGCAGCCCTGGCAATACGGCAAGAGCACAACAAACTGTTGATGTAATATAGAGCGGTTGCGCACTATGAGATAACTGACCGAGAACTTCCGAGCCCAAGTCCTCACCGGAGGCCGCGCGCGCAACAATAATACCGGAAGCCAGAGAAACTAAGATTGAGGGGATTTGCGCCACCAATCCGTCCCCTATCGTTAAGATGGTAAACGTCTCCGCCGACTCGAGCCAGCCCATATTATGCTGAATAATTCCGACAAAAAGGCCGCCAAGAATGTTAATACCGGTAATGAAGAGTCCTGCCTGCGCCTCGCCGCTGACAAACTTGGCGGCACCATCCATAGCTCCGTAGAATTCCGCCTCGCGCGCCAGGTCCTGTCTTCGCCTTTTTGCCTCCGCCTCGTTGATATAACCGGCATTAAGATCCGAATCGATTGCCATCTGCTTTCCCGGCATGGCGTCCAAGGTAAAACGCGCCGACACTTCCGCGATACGTCCCGAGCCTTTAGTAATAACTTTAAGGTTGACTATGCTGATTGCGATATAAATGACGACACCAACCATGAAGTTGCCGCCAACCACAAACTCGCCGAATGCGCGAATGACTTCGCCTGCGGCCGAAAGGCCTTCTCCGCCATTCAGTAGAATGAGACGGGTTGAGGCAACATTGAGACCCAAGCGAAACATAGTCGAGATGAGAAGCACCGCTGGAAAAGCGGAAAATTGGAGCGGCCTTTCAAAATACAAGGAGGCAAAGAGAATAATAAGGCCAACTCCAAAACCACACGCCAAGAAAATATCAAGAATGAAGGTAGGAAGAGGAAAGAGCAAAACCACCAATATTCCAATAAGAGCAACAGGAATTGCAGCGTGAATGTACAGGGGTTTAGGCGAATTGGCTTTATCGGCGGTGGCTGTCATAGTCTAGCCCTCTATACTCCTGCTCCCTGCGCCTTATGAGGATTCTTGATGCGATATACATACGCGAACACCTCCGCCACCGCGCGAAACAAATCGCGTGGAATCATGTGGCCGACATTCACCGAAGCATATAACGCTCGTGCCAATGGTTTTCGCTCGACTACGGGAACACCGGCTTGACGGGCTATTTTCTTAATTTGTTGAGCTAGATGATCTTGGCCTTTGGCAACTACAGTTGGCGCGGCCATATTGTCGCGATCATACTTCAACGCCACCGCGATATGTTCCGGATTAGTGACAACGACATCAGCTTTCGGAACCGAAAAGTAAAGTCTTTGAGCTATTCGTTGCAGCCCCTTGTGCTGAATCTTTTTTCGTGTCGTTTCGTCACCTTCAATAGCCTTGCGTTCATCCTTCACTTCATCTTTAGTCATCTTGTTATTGCGCAACCACATATATTTGCCCCAAAAATAGTCAAACAGGGCAAACCCAACGAGGACATAAATGAACTTCCAGAATAGAGTATGAATACCCTTGCCGCAGTACTGGAGTATCTTCGGCACCGAGGTATGGATAAGTCCTATCATCTCGGGAGCAAACCCCTTAAGGACGAAGTAACCAATAGGGAGCAAAATGCAAAGTTTAAATAACGCCTTAAGGGTATTAACCAGCCCCTGAATCGAAAAAATTCGCGAGATACCGGACCAGGGGTTGAGGAGGTTAAACTTCCACTCGATCTTACGCTCCCTGACATTCCAATCAGTTTGCAGCATCACCGCAAGGCTCGCGCTAGCGGCCACCACGACAACAAGGAGTCCCACATGCGGCCCAATCAGCAACATTAGCCCAAAGGCGCCTTGCTGTATGTCCTTAAACGATAGGGGCTCGGTACGTTCGATGAGCTGGAAGGAATTTCGAAATACGATCTTAAAGTCCTCAAACAAGTGGCTCCAAAGCACCCCAAGCATGAGAAATCCGGACATGAGGGAAACCACCTTGACCACTTCCTCGGACATATGGATGGCCCCCTTCTTGCGCAACTCTCCCATGCGCCGCCCAGTGGGCATTTCGGTGCGTTCTTCTGGAACGGAGTATTCGGCCATTGTTTACCTTACACGGGTGCGATAACGAAGGGTCCCCCATCCGAGGTAAAGCAAGCCACATACCTAACTAGTTGATTTCTATGGGGGCTCTCATCGAAATACGCCGACTGCGTCATGCCCATGGACGAAGGTGCGTCAAAAATACGTAACACCGAGGACGTTTCCCAATTGTCACTTGGCATCAGAGACCGCAACGAGAACATTGCGGTCGACATGATGAAATTCGTTAGTGACAAAGGCTATCAGCTCCGGGACCATGAGCATCGCCAATACCAACCCAATGCAGATGGTGAGAGGAAAGCTGACAATAAAAATATTCACCGTCGGCACCATTTTCGATATGATTCCCATCACAAAGTTTGTCAACAAGAGCGCCGCAATTACCGGCGCTGATACCAACATGCCAATTCGAAATATCTCCCCGCTCTCCCGTATGAGTAAATCGAGAGTATTCTCGCCGACAAAAAATGAGCCGGGGGTAATTTGACCGCCCATACTGGCCGCAACATGAACAATCACATGGTGACCTCCAAGCGACAGAAATACCAGCACGGAGATATCCCCAAAAATCCGGCCTAAGTCGGACGATGAAATATTGAGTGTCGGATCAATAAGGTTGGAAGCCTGTAGTCCAATGGTTGTACTCATAAGCTGAGCCCCGCACTGAACACCAGCAATAGTGAGCATGGGAACAAGTCCCAAACAAAAACCAAATGACACTTCACTCAGTAATTGAACCACCACATCCAAATTGGTTGACGGAAGCGCCGCCAGGGGACTGCCAGCTAGTGCTGCCATCGCAAGCACCATTATAGCCGGGTAACGCACCATCATCCCCTGCATGCCCATGCCTATACCGGGAATGGTCATCATGAGCCCGCCAAATCGAACAACCAATAGCAAGAACGTCCAAGCCGTCGGCAAATCTTCCAGAAGCTTAGTGGCCAGATTTAGAAGTTGAAAATCCACCCGCACTCCGTCTACTAAGGTGTGAGGTTTGCAATTTGTCCAAAGACCCAGGTGGTAAAGCCCGCAATTCTACTAATCATAAAGTTGCCGAATAAGATCATTCCCAGCACCGCCGCTCCAATCTTGGGAATAAACGCCAGGGCCGAATCATTTATTTGGGTAGCTGCCTGAAAAATACTCACGAACAGTCCAGCCAGCAGTCCAAAGCCGAGGATAGGAAGCGACACCAAAATCGCCGTTTCTATGCTGACCTGACCAAGACGAACAAAATCATCAACGCCCATAGCAATTACCCTGTTTGATAGGTACGCACCAACGAAGCAACGATGAGGTTCCAACCGTCAACTATCACAAACAACATCAGTTTGAGCGGCAAAGATATAACAACCGGGGGGAGGGTAATCATGCTCATGGTCGTTAAAACCGATGAAACTACCATGTCAAGGACAAGAAACGGCAACGCTATCAGGAACCCGATTTGAAAGGCCATAATCAATTCACTCATCACGAAAGCGGGAACTACAGCATGAATGGGCACATCGATTGGATTTTCTGGGACCGGCGATTTGGTGATATCCAGAAAAAGCGCGAGATCCTTTTCACGCGAATGACGAACCATAAAGCGTTTTAGAGGCGCGATAGACTTTTGTAGCGCTTCCATATCCCCCATCTGACCCTCCATGTAGGGTCCAATTCCTTCCTGATACATTTGGGTAAAGACGGGATTCATGATGGCAATCGTCAAGAACATCGCTAACCCGGTGAGGACGGTGGACGGGGGGACTTGCTGTGTACCCAGAGCGGTTCTGGTCATACCAAGAACCACCGCAATGCGGGTAAAGCAGGTCATGGTAAGCATCATCATGGGCGCGAAGCTGAGCGCTGTCAGGAGCAAGACTATTTTTAGACTGCTCGCAATTGTCCCGCCACTGGTTAGATCGCTCCCTCCAACCGCTATTGAAATATTGGGCAGCGCGCTTTCCGGCGATGCGGCAAAGACAGCTGTCGGCAATAACGTACCAACATAAACAGCTCCCGCAATTGGCAACCAGAACTTTGATAGGATTCGTATTGACGAATACATCGCTACTTTCCTCACCCTACAGCAACTAATGGTTCATGAGCTCCAACTCGCTCAGCCTCGCTATCAAAGTCTTTCGAGATTCCCCCTTCAGAATAATACTCGCGTAGCAATTCCGTTCGTTCCGGCCCAACCGCCAAAAGAACTCGGGCCCCGTCAACATCCACCAGCAATAGATTTTGCTTAGGGGCTATCGACAACCGCTCAATTACCCGCATCGTTCTTTGAGAACAGACCCCTGTATCCCCTCGTAACTTCTTCAGCACAAAGATTCCTAAAAAGAATACCGCCAGACACATCCCCAACCCCTGAACCACCCGCATCCCCGAAACTGTCGGCACCTCAGAAGGTGGGGTTCTCCAATCAAGGAGAGACTGTTTTGACTCATGGGTCGTCGAACTTTCGCCAGCTAATGGTTCGGCCTGAGCCCCGGTAGCCAGCGTTAAAATACAGATTGCCGCTAAAACACTAAGGAGCGCTTTCATGTCAATCACCCAAGCCCTTCAATACGCTCTTCGGGCGAGATAATGTCGGTAAGGCGCACACCAAACTTTTCATTCACGATAACTGCCTCGCCGCGCGCCACTTGTTTGCCATTGACATAAATATCGAGAGGCTCGCCGGCAAGCTTCTCAAGCTCGACAACGGATCCCTGCCCCAATTGGAGCAAATCTTGAATGGTCATGCGCGCGCGCCCGACTTCGACTGTCACCTGCAGTGTGACATCAAGAATAAAGTCCAACGTGCGAGGTTGCGAGCCTCCAGCCGCCCCCGCTGCGGCTTGAACCTCCGCTGCTGCTTCGGCAACGCCTTCTAATCCTTGTTGAACACTATCATCCGCCATGTCTCATCAACTCCTGTCGATTTCGATAATTAATTAGATCCTTGTGAGGAATAGCGCGCGTGATGCGTGCCGCACGGTTACCGCGGTAACTACCGACATAGCAGTAGTACTTCGGGGTCCCCTCAATCATCATGAGAGCCTCATCTGCCGGGTTGGTATCGAGAGTTACAACATCTCCCACCTTAAGATTGAGGAGATCGCGGGTCTTCATGGTTCCCCGCGCCAACTCCACACCCATGGTTGCCATGGTCTGCTTAACGCTCGTCTCCATGCGCTTGGCAATGCCCGAATCAACCTCCAAACGAGTAGATTGAAAGCCGGTAGCCAGCTTTCCGCGGAGAGGTTCAACGGTGGAGTATGGCGTGCACAATGTCAATGTCGTGCTTTCCTGCTCGAGTTCGACCTCAATACTCACCGTAATGACCACATCAGTTGGCGGCACAATCGCGATTGCCAATGGATTAAATTCCGAACGCACATATACAAAATCGACTGGATGAATCGGCGCCCAAGCATCCTTTAATACGTCGAGAGCCATCATGACCACTTTTCCGACGAGCCGAGTTTCAATGGGAGTATACTCGCGCCCTTCTATCTTCACTCGACCTTGTCCGCTTCCGCCAAACAGCGCGTCGATGATTCCAAATACCAGCGGCGAGGACACCACCAGGAGGGCATATCCCGGGAGAGGAGGCATTCTGAAAATATGTAATGAGGAGGGCAACGGAAGCTTTTTCATGAAAAGACCAAACTTAATCATTTCAATGCCGCCCACGTTAGCAAAGCAAGTGCGTCCAAGAAACTTTGCTAGCACGGTTCGAAATTGTCTCGCAAAGCGATCATGAATAAGTTCCATGGTCGGCATACGACCGCGAATAATGCGCTCTTGGTTTGCAAGATCGAATTTCTTGACATTAAGGTTCTGATTGTTAGTCGTTTCAATGCTGTCTTTTTCGACATCATTATCCGACAATCCTCTAAGGAGTGAATTGATTTCGTCCTGTGTCAGAACTTGATTCATATCCTACGCTCTCCGACTACTGCACCACAAACTGAGAAAAGAACACATTTTTGACATCCTCCTTACGCAACGACTCGTTGACAAGATCACGGATGTCCCGCTTCAAAGCGTCACGGCCTTGGCTACTTAAGACCTCCGCCGCCGAACGCGATGCCAAGAGCGCCAATACCGCGTCGCGAATTGGAACAATGCGGGGGTAGACCTTCTTTGGGATATCTCGTTCTACAAATTCAAATTGCATTTGCACACGCAGATAGCGACCGTCCTTCAGGTTGACCACAAACGTATCAAACGGCAACATGCCGCCAAGCGGCTCTTCGCCCTCTTGCAGCTCTGACTCTTCGGCTGCCCCTTCCTCCGTAAGGCCGTGCCCTTCAGGTTGATGGGCTGCATCTGCTTCTACTTCCTCCGTCGGCGCGGTCTTTTTGAGCATCAGCAGAGTGACCGGGATTCCAACCCCGGCGAGTATGAGGACGATGGCCCCAACAATAAGGAGCACTTTCCCCATTCCGCCCTTTTTTGGCGGGGCCGCTTCGGCCGGCTTATCTGCTTCCTTCTCGCTTTCCTCAGCCATGTGGCTCAATTCCTCGCTGGTGACCGACTACAAGCGCCACCATCTCTTCAGTGTCGAAGCTCTTAGCACCGAGAGCTTCGCAATTTGTTCCCGCAATCCGCAACTCCATCCCGATCCCCGGACGAATTTCCTGTATCGCCCGGGCAAGTAAATGCCCAGTTTGCGCTGACTCCTCCCAAGCACGCATTCGTGATGAACTATCAGTGCTACAGGCTGCTACCGAGACCACTTTGATTCCCCCTATCCCAAGCAGGCGCTCAAGTTTTTCCTGAGCTTGCGGGCCGAGTTCCTCAGACTGAAGGTCATCCTTCAGCAGGGCTACCGCCGGTGGCAGCTGCCCACGAACATCTTCCTGCGTCGGCGAAGGCGGAGCGTCTACCTGTTGATAAGCAAGGACGGTGCCAGGCATGATATGTTGGTCACCTAGTACCTCCGCGCGCCCCTCCGAGCGTGATTCACCAGGCGCCTTTGGCGCTGCAACCGCTTGATTTTTCTCTGGAACGCCTCGCTTCACGGTACTAAATGTCACCACAAAGAAGCACAGTAGAAGCGTCAAAAGATCGCCAAGGGTCACGGTCCACTGAACGGGTAATTGACGCCCGCCGCCAAGGCCTAGTCCTTCCATAGAAACCACCTCTGCGTTGCCTTGAATGGTTTTGGACCCACAGCTCCAGTGCGAATACGCATGTCAATGGCGCCATCAGGGACACCTGCAACCGCTATCTCATGCACGATATTGCTCGCCAGCTGCAGCGTTTGATGATCAAGCGAGGACACTCGAAGCTCTACCCATATACCAACATCATGATTTTCAAGTACCTGTTGCCAGGCGGAAACCAAATCCATAGAAAGCGGTTTGCCAGAAAAAGATACCGCACTCGAAATATCCATTGATTCGGAGATCCACGTTATATCTCGCGGTTTCTCGAGTGAGATCTTGGGAGTCTCAGGCGATGAGACTGATTTAGTTGTTGTCGGCATGAGATCCGCCCGAGTAAAGGTGCCCGCAACTATCGTCAGAATAATGAGGATAAGCGACACGTATTGAATAAAGAATGCTTGGGGTCCACTGCGATGAGGCACTACCTCGACAGACATTAACTATTTTCCTCGGGGAGATAACTGATGAGCCGCTGTTCCAACATTACAGGGCTCTCTTGGGTTCCCAATCCAATTGCGCCTTCGATTGTCAAAGATTTCACCGTGACCTCTCGTTCGTGAAGCCTGCCAATCTTTCCGGCAATCGGAAGAAAGATAAGATTTGCTAAAATGGCGCCATAAAGAGTCGTAACCAAAGCCAACGACATTGCCGGACCAACGGTGTGAGGATCTTCAAGTGAGCCAAGCATTTGAATCAATCCAATAAGGGTCCCGATAAGCCCCAGCGCTGGGGAGTAGGTTCCCATTGTTTCAAATACGCGCGCGGCCCGCACCGCCTTGTCCTGAGAGGTTTTCATTTCAGTGTCCAAGATTCGTCGAATATCATCGGGCGAACGCCCATCCGCAACGAGCTCCAATGCTATCCGCACAAATGAGTCCCTACAGTCTGCCGCTTCCCCCTCAAGTGTCAGCAGTCCATGGGTGCGAACTTGTTGTGCCAGGGTCACCAAGTAGCGGATGCGCTCGGCAATATCAAAAGAATGATCGCGCACGACTCGACCAAAGACCTCCCAAGCTGCCCGAACATCGCTCAGCGAGTAGTGTACGCAGGTGGCGCCAATGGTGCCTCCAACAACAAGAAGAAGACTTGGAACATCAATAAAGTTCAATACGCGCCCGCTTGCGGCAATGCCCAGCACCGCATCGCGCGCATCGACATTCTCGCGCGCCAAATCTTCGCGTCCCAATGCAACGCTGTCCTCTGCGCCTTCGACGGAACGAAACATCGCGCCTTCGCCGCCCGCAATCAAACCAATCACCATGCCGTGCGGCAC
>CAZPBV010000034.1:0-15108 GCA_964584675.1 uncultured Bdellovibrionales bacterium | reverse complement strand
CGAATGTAGGCTCGAATGTGGGCTCGAACGATGGCTCGAACGTGGGTTCGAAGGTCGGCAGGCACACGCATCGTGGTGCAAGGACAGGCAGACTCTGTTCCAAAGAATCGACCGGTTATCTTTGTCGCTAACCACCAAAGTCTCTTTGATATTCCGCTGACCATTTGGTACCTGCGGAACCGGAGACCTCACTTTATTGCAAAAAAGGAACTTGGCCGAGGACTGCCGGCCCTTTCGCATGCCCTTCGTCATATGGGGTCAGCACTCATAGACCGGGGTAATGCGCAACAAGCGCTGTCGGCTATCAGTTCATTTGGACACCAGCTTGAGGCGGCCAAAGGAGCAGCTCTCATCTTTCCCGAAGGCACTCGTTCTCGAGATGGCACCATGAGGAAGTTTAAACCGGCCGGTCTTCGAGCACTATTGCAGGCCATGCCAACTGCTCTCGTGGTACCTCTTGCTATCGATGGCAGTTGGAGGCTCACTCAATACGGCATGCGACCCGTTCCGTTTGGTAAGATAGTCACCTTGCGACTTCTCCCCCCCGTGGAACAGCACGTACTACCCGAGAGTGAAATGATTGCCCAGATAGAATCCTCTATTAGAGCGGAGTTGACCCAGGGTGTTTGACCAAATGGCCTGCGCTGTGGAAGTATGAGGGTTCGAGCCTGCATTTCGATCGAACTTCGTTACGAGGATGATGGTTGTTAAATGATGCAGGCCGCTAGGCCGGAGTGGCGGAATGGTAGACGCGCTAGACTCAAAATCTGGTTGGAGCAATCCAGTGGGGGTTCGAGTCCCTTCTCCGGCATAAACTTCCCCAGCAGCTCATGTGTACCTTAATACCTGCAGCGAATGTGGCTATTTTCTTAGTTTCTCAAATTTCTTAGTTTCTCAAAACCGCTGGCGGTGACGACCTTAACCGCCGCTGGTAACCCGTAGCCATTGTCGCCACTGGCTGAATACTCTCCGCAGGCCCCGCTATAGTTTTTCACCGCTCTTAGGAACTCGGCAATTTCGGAGTTATTCTTTCCATATTTCTTTACGGCAGCCGCCACGAGCATGAAACTATCATAGGCGTTTGCACTTCCCCATCCCGGATACTCATGAAAACGATCCTGGTAACGACGGACAAATTCCCCATCGGCTGCGTCCGCGTTAACATACCACGCTCCTATCAGGGCGCGGTTGGAAGACTGCACCTCGTGTTGGTCCTCAAATACTTCAGCCCCAAATATCTCAGCCGAGATACCCATTTCGCGTGCCTTACGGGCAAAGGTGGAAAGCGCCCCTGAAAAGAGGGCTGCGTACAAGCCATCAATACGGGAGGCCCGCGCTTTGGTGAGAAATGCGCCAAAGTCCATGGTGTCCATGGCGACGCTACTTTGAAGCACCACATGACGATCGAGCCCCCGTAGTTTCAGCTCTCCCAAAAGCGCGCGGTTAAACGCCTCTACCCCCTGCTGTTCATGCGAAATCATAGCGATGCGCTGATAGCCGCGACGTTCGATCTCACCTGCCATGGCAACCGCTTCCACCTGGGGACTGACCCAGTGAGTAAAAACATAGGTTTTGCCGGAAGTAAGACTTCTATCTGAAGCCCCAATAGCAATCATAATGACTCCGTCCCGCTCAGCCAATGGTGCCACGGCATGTCCAACACCGGACCCCACCACCAACGCAGCATTTATTTTCTTTGCGCTGACTAACTGCTTGAAGGCGGTTACCGCCTGAACGGGCTGCATACGGTCATCCGCATACAGCACCTCAATACCTTCCTGCTCTTCATGCGAAAGGCTGTCACGCGCCAGTTCCACGGCATGGCGAATATAACCTCCGAGGCTCGCGGCATCGCCTGATAGAGGAGCCAAAACAGCTATTCGATATACCTCGGCCCTCACATCTGCGACGCGGCAATAAGCCACGGCAGCACAAAGCGCCAACATTCGTGCGATCGCTCCTCTCCATTGCCCAATTCTCATACTGTTCACATAGCCTATTTTCCATATCCAAAGACTCGGTCTACAGTAGCACTATGAGACCTCTATTCAAGCAGGCGACAGTCCTCGTGACGGTCGCGGCATTGCTATTTGCAACAACAGGATGTTCGAGTTCAACAATCCCTGCCGGTTCGTCCCCAACTTCGGAAACCATGGCAACTTTAGAGGTTATGGAGATTTTCTATGCTCGCGCATCTACTGCCGAGAGCGAGTTTGAGCATTTTAAACTTCAGAAACAACTGCTCTTTGTTGAATGCGGCACCATTCATCGTGGCCGTTATCGAGTTGAGGAACAAGATGTCTCCGCCATACCCGAGGAGAGCGTGGCCGCTCTTCAGATCCAGGCCTTCCCGCTCTTTCAGACCCTGACGACCAATTCGCGTCCCACCCTGGACGAGCCGGGAGAGGCAAGTTCTTTTTTTGATCCGGGCCGATTCAGCTTGAATATGAACTTTGGGGGCATTACCGGTCAAATGAAGACGTCAGTCGATGCCCTGACGTCCCCTCTTTCAAAATCCGCTTCCATGGCAAAAAAATTGGTGGAAACAATTCGAGCCGAAGCGCGTGCACACTCGCGAATGAAATCTCTCTGTGGCAATGAGGAGTTTTACGGTCTGAGATGAGAACGACACGGCGCTACCTTTTCACCGCTTTTCAAGTGGCGCTTGTGAGCTATTGCTTCATCTCATGTTCGACGACCGGTGGCCCCGTAGGGACCGGCCCCAATGTTGCACTCGTCGATCGCCTGAAGAATCGCGGGCCAGTGGTCCTCAGCTCCGAAAATCCTTTCCTGGCGGGAAATCTCCTTGTCTCAAAAGAAGTCGAACGCAGCGAGGAATTACGCGGTTTTATCAAACATCGCGGTTCTCCTGCGGCAATAGAGGTGAGCAAAGAGTTCTTTTCACCCCTTACGCTGCTCTTTTTCTACCCCGAGCATCGCGAACAATACACGCTCGAGCTTGCCGATGGCACATGGGTCATTGCCGGTCCTGTGACGATGGAGAGAGAGAAAATGAAGGCAGTGCTGGCCCTTCTCCGGGGCCAGGGCAACAAGATTGCGGGCGCCGCTTCTCTTGAGCCTCCGGTAGATGGCAGCACTTCTTCGCGTGACCATGGGACTATTTCTCCTGACCATACAACCTCGGGGCCCGAGAGCGGTACTTCAACGCGCGGCTCCGATTTATTTTTGGAGCGGCTCGAACAAGCTACCAAAGGATCGGAATTCAAATCTCCTGCATCGGCCGATGAGGAGCTCGCGCTACCGGCCGAGTCTCCGCGGCAGACCAGCACTGAAGGACGCTCAAGCGAAGCGCAAGCCATTGCCACGCTCGCCAAAGAGTTTGGCAAGGAGAATGCTGAAATCAGCCCGCAGGGTGACCTCGTGCACTATGTTACCTACAGCGGAGAAACCCTGTCGATGATTGCTCGCTGGTACACCTACGACCGTGCCAACGCCGATAAACTTGCGCGAATAAACAGTCTCAAAAACCCCCATGTGCTTTCTATCGGTGACATGGTGGTCATTCCCTCGTACCTACTCAAGAACAAGAGTCGCATGAGCGAAGCCGCCGTTCGCGAACTATCTCGGTAACCGTTCAGCCTTTTCCCGGATACAGCGTTGCTAACTTTTTGATTGGCAGAAAGTATGGCTGCTCAGCCTTTACCGCAGCTTCTCATACCAGTACTGATAGATATCAGAGAGTGTTTGCCGCAATGGGATCTGAGGCTCCCACCCCAGTTCTCTCTTAACCTTTTCATAGCTTCCATATGAAGACGGCACTTCAGACGGCCGCATGCGCGAGGGATCCTGCTCAAGCACTACGGACAAACCCGAGATATCGATTAGCATATTTAAGATTTCAGATATGGCCACGGCTCTCCCGGAGCCTAGGTTATACATGCCGTGGCCGCGAACCGCACCAAGGCGGTAGGCTCGTACCATGTCTCGGACATCGCAAAAATCACGCTGCGCATCAAGGTTGCCGACCTGCAGGCGAGGGGCGCATCGCCCATGGGCAATGCGCGCTAATTGCTGCGAAAAACTGGCTGTGACAAAACGCTCGTTCTGACCCGGCCCAACATGATTAAAGGGCCTCATGATGACCGTCTTCACCGTACCTTCCCGATCGTACCGTTGAGCAACCAGCTCGGCCATCGCTTTAGACAAACTGTAGTTATTGCTGGGCCGCAGAGGCGATTCTTCAGTAACGGGTAATTCCTGCGGACTTACTTTCCCATAGACCTCCCCGGAACTCACCAGCACAACGGTAGTTTGATACTTCATTAGATGACATACCCGGTAAATATTATTCACCGCGCCAACATTAACGAGAAGGGCGTGGTCAAAATCATTCTCAGCCTCGGGGACGAATGATATTCCAGCCAGATGATAGATAACCTCAGGGCGAAAATCAGAAATAGCACGTAAACATGCCTCGGGGTCACAAACATCTAAGGGTCGAGGCGGCACCGGATAAAGCCGCTTTCCGGTCTGGTACTTATACACAGCAGCGAAAACCTCGTCGTCGTTCTCCACGAGGTGGCGCACCAAATAATCGCCGACAAAGCCGCAGGCCCCCGTCACCATTGCCCGCATAGGAGCAGCCTCCCTATCCGCGAGATTCCCGATAACGCGCGATATCAGATTCGACCATCATTGTTATCATCTGCTCAAAAGTCACGCTTGGTTCCCAACCAAGCTCGCGCTTTGCCTTTGAGCAATCACCAACAAGTAAATCCACTTCTGCCGGACGAATAAGGGCTTTATCTAACTTCACGTAACGCTCCCAGTCCAATCCGGCGGCGGCAAAGGCAACTTGCACCAACTCTCTCACCGAGCGTGTTTTGCCGGTTGAAATTACATAGTCTAGCGGTTTAGGTTGCTGGAGCATCAGCCACATGGCCTTCACGTAATCCCCGGCAAATCCCCAGTCTCGCTTTGCCTCCAGGTTGCCCAAGCGAAGCTCATCGGCAAGGCCCAGTTTAATGCGCGCGACACCGTCAGTCACCTTGCGGGTCACAAACTCTAATCCTCGACGCGGCGATTCATGATTGAACAAAATTCCCGAAACCGCGAACATGCCGTAGCTCTCGCGATAGTTTACCGTAATAAAGTGCCCATAAACCTTGGCCACACCATACGGTGACCGCGGGTGGAAAGGGGTCAGTTCGGTTTGGGGTGTCTCGCGAACTTGCCCATACATCTCCGAACTCGACGCTTGATAAAACCGAATATTCGGGTTGACGAGCCTGATCGATTCCAACAATTTTGTGACGCCGACCGCCGTAAACTCACTGGTGAGTACCGGCTGAGCCCAACTTGTCGGAACAAAACTTTGGGCGGCGAGATTGTATACTTCCTGGGGCTGGGCCTGTTTGATGACCGAAATGAGAGAAAATTGGTCAAGCAAGTCCCCTTGCACCAGCTCAATTTTACCTATGAGGTGGTTGATTCTGTCAAACTTCTCGACCGATGCCCGCCGCACCATGCCAAATACCTTGTAGCCCTTCTCAAGCAAGAACTCAGCCAAATATGATCCATCCTGCCCGGTGACCCCTGTAATGAGCGCGGTTTTCTGAGTCATGTACCTTCTCCGTTTATCAAGAAAAACAATCCATTAGAGCACTTCAACGCGGCCCTGCTGCTTCAGGTGGTCGACCACCCTTTTTACATCCTGCACCCGATGGCGCGGGCAGATCAAGAGCGCGTCACCCGCATCAATAACCACCAAATCCTCGACCCCAAGAAGGGCGGTCACCCGCGCGGCCCCGTTCGTATACACCACACAGTTGCGAGAGTCTATGACCACCGCATCTCCGTGTAAGAGATTTCCGTCTTCATCGCGTTCAAAGTGATCCGCCCAGGCGTCCCACGAACCAACGTCGTTCCAGCCAAAAGGCTGTGCTTGCACAACAGCGCAGTTACGAGCATGCTCCAACACCCCAAAGTCAATCGAAACCGACTCTAAATTCTCAAAGACCTCCGCAATCACATCCTCTTCATGTGAAGTATTCCGAGCACTCCGAATGCGATCAAGTCCCTCCGCAAGCGCCGGCATGAATTCGCGAATGGCTTCCAGAATGACTCGCGCGCGCCACACAAACATTCCGCTATTCCAAAAATAGTCTTTCGATTCGCAATACTTAGTCGCACGCTCAAGGCTGGGCTTCTCATAAAAACGCTGCACTTCGTAGGTGTGCTCAGAAATATGCTTGCCACGCCTAATATAGCCATAACCGGTGTGCGGGAAGGTTGGCGGAACTCCGATGGTCACCAGCATTTCGTGTTGAGCCGCAATTCGCGCCCCTTCCCTAATTGTCTCTTGAAGCGCGTGCTCATCTTTAACCGCATGATCCGCCGGCAAGATTACCATAACAGCTTCCGGATCCCGCTCGGCAATGACCATAGCGGCATATCCAATTGACGCGGCCGTATTTTTCCCGACCGGTTCGCACAGGACCGATCCAAACGGAACATGCTCACGCACCAACCCGGCTAAGGCCGTATTGGTGACAACCCACATATCGTCTTGAGCGACCACCGGCAACATGCGTCGTGCCGTCGCTTGAATCAGACTTTCAGGCTCGCCACCGCGTTTCCCCCCCCCTTGCGGAGGCATGAGACGCAGAAACTGTTTTGGTAACCGTTGACGGCTAATCGGCCAAAACCGAGCCCCTTGCCCTCCCGCCAAAATCACTACGTTCACCCGTGTATCAACTGCCATCAAAGAGCCCTCCCGAAATTAATCTCGGCAAGATGATGCCGCAAACCGTCCCGCCATCCAAGCGGGGGGCGCCCCAAAAGCATGGCCAAACGCCCGCAATCAAACGCCGAATAGCGGGGCCGCCTCGCCGGCCTCGTAAACTCCGCCGCTGAAATGGGCTCAAGTCGAGCTTTCACCGTCACGTGCGGTGCTATCAGACCGCGAATTTCCTGGGCAAAGTCATACCACGAACATACGCCCGCGCCGCTGGCATGCACGAGGCCTCCCGCCTTGCTCGCCATCTGGCTCTTGTCAAGACGACACAAATCAAGCATAGATTCCGCCAACCAACCGGCCCATGTCGGAGACATAAACTGATCATCCACTACCTTGACCACGTCCCTTTCAAGCATGAGTTTCACCATCGTATGAACAAAGTTGACACCATGTTGGCCATGCAGCGACGAGGTCCTCACCACCAAAGCCCCCTCCCCCATGATCTCGCGCACTCGAACTTCTCCGGCCAACTTAGATTCACCATATACATTGATAGGACCGGTCGAATCTCCCTCCTTCAGTGGCTGACTTCCAGTTCCGGAGAACACATAGTCAGTTGAAACATGGAATAGCTGGGCACCTGCTTCACGCGCTGCTTGAGCAACAT
This sequence comes from uncultured Bdellovibrionales bacterium, assembly GCA_964584675.1. Lineage (GTDB taxonomy): Bacteria > Bdellovibrionota_C > UBA2361 > UBA2361 > JBGSMV01 > CAZPBV01. The sequence goes on along the minus strand of CAZPBV010000034.1, from coordinate 7,741 downwards.
TGGCGGCTGCGTCAGCATTAATGCGGAAAGCTTCGCTCCTCTCCTCCTCGGCCTTATCGACTGCGGTATACGCTGCGCAGTTCAAGACAATATCCGGTCTCACCTTCGCGCAGAGAAAGCCCACCTGCTCTCTATCGGTGATATCGAGCTCAGAAATAACGGGCGCGATAACTTCAAAATGAAGCGCACGCGCGCGCTTCAAGATCTCGAACCCAAGCTGTCCACTTCCTCCAAAAAGCAGAATCTTCATATGATGTTCCTGCAAAGGCAACTACGCGTGACGCGCGCCGCCTGCCAAAGAGGGCCGCTGCGAATAATTGAGTTCGTAAAAAGACAAATATTCCCCGGTTTTTATGCTTTGCCACCAGGCCCGGTTATCCACATACCAACGAACGGTCATGGCCAAGCCATCACGAAAAGAAGTGCGAGGACTCCACCCCAGAGCGGTATTAATCTTAGAATAGTCAATGGCATATCGCCGATCATGGGCGGGCCTGTCCGCAACGTACTCGATCAAACTGGTCGGTTTCCCAAGCGCTTCAAGCAGTATGGTTGCAACATCTCGATTTGGGATTTCTCCGTCCCCACCACCACCGATATTATACACCTCGCCGGCAACCCCGCGCTCTGCACACAGCAATAACGCTTCGCAGTGATCTCTCACAAATAACCAACTACGCACGTTCATTCCGTCCCCATAGAGCGGAAGCTTCTTGTTCTCCAAGGCATTGGTGACAAATAGCGGAATAAATTTCTCTGGAAACTGAAACGGCCCATAGTTGTTGGTGCAACGAGTCACCACGGCATTAAGTCCATGGGTCTTCACCAGCGAGAGCACCATCAAATCAGAGGCTGCTTTTGAGGCAGCATACGGACTGGTCGGATTTAGCGGAGTGGTTTCAAGAAAAAACCCTGTTGGTCCAAGCGATCCGTAAACTTCATCGGTTGAGACATGCACAAATCGAGGACTCGTTTTCCCGCGCTGAGATGCCGCCCGCTGCGCCTTGAGCTGCGCATCTATAAGTACTTGGGTACCAAGCACATTGGTGCGCACAAATTCCTCGGCACTATGAATGGAGCGATCAACATGACTCTCAGCAGCAAGATGAAAAACAATATCAAATGATTCCTGTTCAAAAAGACAGCCAATGGCCTCCCGGTCCGCAATGTCAAGTTTTTCAAAGCGTACCCGCCCGGCGTCCACCAAATCCGCAATATTCTCCAAGTTGCCCGCATAGGTGAGCGCATCGAGAGCGACGAGCTGCCACGAAGGCCTGCTTTCCGACAGAAAGTGGGCCAAATTGCTGCCAATAAAACCTGCCGCCCCTGTGATGAGTACTTTCATCCCTCCTCTCCTTACTATGGTATCAACCACCTTACGACCTTCGCCGCCGACCACGTGAATCACACTCAACTTGTGCGCAATCTCACCTACCTCTCTTGCCCTCGGCGAGTCAAAATATCCTGAGAAATATCGCCGAGTCCACCCAAAGTAAAGGTCAGGAGATATGTTTCTTTGTCGGGGTTAATCGTATTGTGATAACCTGCCGTAATGTGCCAACAGTCACAAGCACTTGAAAAACGAAGGCCAACCTGACTTTCAATAAACTCCTGTTCTCGATCATCATAGCGCGTATAGTAACCAATGCGAGTTCGGCTGGTCACTGCGACTTCCACATTGCCATCAACTTGGCTCAGCGAAGCCTCTCTGGTAATAGGGTCTTTCACATATGCACTGCGAGTGCGCAGTTGATCGCCTCGATCATCTTGAGTCGAAAGTATCAAATCCCAAGAATCCAAGTCCTGGTGCTGGTTATTATAATTGGTGCCAAACGCCACGCCAAAATCGCGCGTCGGATATGCGCTTATGTCCATAGCAATAGACGATAGCGCGTCGCGATAGGGATCATTGTTGTCGGTATATTCTTTGTAATCGAAAGACTGCCTCACGCCTAAAGACAGAAGCTCTCGAATTTCACCATTAGTTACTCCTGGATTGGGAAGCGAAAGCACCGGGCTTGCTGCGCCGAATTCGCCGACCGGTTGTTCAACCGGAAACTGCGGCAATCGTTCCGGTTCCGGCGTCAATTCGGCCAACTCGCCGATGGCGCGGTTTCGAGGCAAGAAACGCCCTAACAATGAAGTACGAACGCCATAAGTGACAACGCTTCGCTCTCGAATGCGATCATAGGAATCAAAAAAGGGCAAATCATCCTGGCTAACGTCGGGAATATACGTGTAATTAATTTGCGGGCGAACAATGTGTTTAAAGCGCGACAATATAACCCCTTGATTGCGCGTTCCGAGACTGGTGAGCTGCGTCAACCAACTATCTTTGTCAACGTCAAAGACGCGCTCAACACCAGAGGAAACCCCATATTGAAATTGCGGCATGAGCCGCTCAGAGGTATCATTCAGGACTGTGTTGCTTCCAAGAACTTGGGTGTCGTTTAAATTATAATAAGTCTTGGCAAGCTGCATATTAAGAGCGCTGTTAAAATAATTCTTATAGCGCAGGGGTATGCCGACTCCGGGGGTAACATCCGTTCTCCACCCGTCAAAACCGTCTTTACGCACAAAATCAGTAGTAGTCACTGCACCACGAGTGGCCAACTTTACCCCGAGTGGATTGAATCCAAACGGACGAAAGGACTTAAGGGCATCAACCCGGCCTTGGGGTAGCCTTTGCAAAACCGTGTCTTGATCGATTTCGAAACTTTGATTGTACTCACCGCCAACTTCCGCATTCACGTACTCTCCAATAGTGGAGCGAAGGTAAGACGTCGAGGTAAGATAACGAGCCTGGCGATCGCCAATCTGATAGTCCTCAAATTCTCTCAAGTAAAGCGGGTCGCTGACCAGATGCACGTCAGAGTATAATCCAAGGCTATAGTCTCCGCCCGGTCGCGTTGACCAACTATGCGTCAAATATCCGCCAAAACGGTCATCATCATACAGCTGATGCGCTGGGTCGGAGGGATACGGATTATACACCCCCCCCGTATCAGTCCCCTGCAATTCGCCATCACGAGCCCGCTCATCTGAATAGGTGAAACGGCTCGTCAGCGAGTTATAACGAGAAAAAGTTTGTCTATAATCAGTTGTGACACCGCTACGAGTCAGCGTCTCCGTAAATGGCGTAATGGTAAGATCGGTTGAATCATCAATAACAACAAAGAAAGGGAGCTTGGCGAGAAACCCATGCTTATCGCTGTACCCCAAGTCTGGCGCAAGTAGTCCGGAGGTACGCTCGGTCTTTACCGGAAATCCGATATACGGGGTGTACAGCACCGGAACCCCCATGATGTCAAAAGTTGTGCTAAAACTATGGGCATAGCCTTCTTGAGTTATTCGGCAAAAAGCATTGTTAAAACTCCATGGCTTGTCACCATCAGCGCAGTGACAGGTCGAAAAGGTAGAGTCTTCAAGCTCATACCTAAATTCGGAGATTTTTGAAGCCTGCTTTGCTTCAACGTCATAGTTGCCATCTTCAATGGTAAATCTCGCATCAGAAAAATTTCCAGTTTCAGATTCAAACTGAAAATCGCCCTTCTGAGCGCTGATCACTCCTTGCGAATCAGAAACGAGCACATTACCGATCATCTCCACTTGCTTGGATTCCATATTCATGGTGGCTTGATCGCTTTGAACCTGCACTCCCGCTCCGGAGATGACCACCCCACCGGCTCCTTTCACAAGATTCTGCTCTTTGAGGAACTCGACCTCGGGAGCCTTAAAATCAATATTCTCATCTCGTGGGGCATCAGTGGACGTAATTTTTTTCTCGGAAGCCTTGACTGCTTCTTTTACGTCCTTGGCGTCTGCGACAAATATGTGCTCCACGTCCGGGAGAGCGAGCTGATTTTGCACCACTTGCGCCTGAGCGCTGCCACACCACAGAGCGACTACCAGCACAGGGACCAAGAACAGGGCGACCAAGAACTCCGTGACGAGTGGTAAAAGCTTCCCTTGAGAAGCCCTCCTCGCAGCACCCCTGAATATCCGACAATTCATAGTAAAAAAGTATGACGTGAATTAATGGCTTGCGCTACTAGGATATACTTGACATTAACAGACATGGATCTAACCTCCCTCCGAGATAGTTGGCATCTGACATAGCTGGCATCTGAGATAGCTAGCCTCTGAGACAATGCCCGTTACCGCTACGCAGCCCGTTACCGCTACGCACCAAACCCAAAATTGCGCAGTATCAGAGCAATTTCTTCCCTCATTTCTGAACGCTGCACAATGCGATCAACCATACCATGCTCAAGCAGGAATTCGGAACGCTGAAATCCCTCCGGTAATTTTTGCCGTATGGTCTGCTCAATAACCCGAGGCCCTGCAAATCCAATAAGTGCTTTCGGTTCCGCTAGAATTATGTCACCGAGCATAGCCAGTGACGCCGCCACCCCCCCAGTTGTTGGATCGGTCAAAACGGAAAGATAGGGGATATGCGCTTTGCCAAGTCTTGCCAGCGCCGCGCTCACCTTTCCCATTTGCATGAGAGAAAATATTCCTTCCTGCATCCGCGCCCCTCCCGAAGCTGACAGAATGATGACGGGCCGACGTTCAGCAATGGCCAACTCGACCAATCGGGTAAGCTTTTCGCCCACCACAATTCCCATGCTGCCGCCCATGAATGAAAAGTCGAAAACGCCTAACATTACCGGAACATTAAGAATACGAGCCCTTCCGGTCACCACCGCCTCAACAGATCCACTCGACTTTTCAGCTTTTTTTATTCTTTCCTTGTATTTCTTTGTATCGCGGAAATTGAGGGGATCAACGGAGCGAAGCTCCTTGTCAATTTCAACCAGGGAATGCCTATCAACGAGTACCGGGATACGCTGCCGCGCATTCAACCGAAAGTGATAGTTACATTTGGCACACACGCCCAATGTACGACGCAAATCCTTCGTATAGAGGATTGCGGCGCATCCCGGGCACTTCGTCCAAATTTCCTCCAAGCCCTGCGAACGATCCAGCTCCCCTTCAACCACCTCTGGTTTGGGTGCCTTAGCCCGCGTAAACCATCCCATATGCACACTCTCTCATGAAAGGCTCATAATTCTTGACATAGAAGCCTGAAATTGTACAGCTTTCGGGGCTTGAAATTACCCATGCAGTGAGTACTCTATGTGCCAAACAAACAAATGGTTGTAAGGAAGTATGAGATATATTCAGGATTTCGATGTTAAGGGAAAAACGGTTTTGGTTCGGGCGGATCTCAATGTACCGCTGGCCCTGAAGGGCGCACCTTCAGGGGCTCCAGGATCAGACACTCTGAAGGATGGTCAAAAAATAGCGGACGACAATCGAATTAAACAGATTATTCCTACTCTCAAGTTCATTGTGGAGAGGGGGGGGAAAGCGGTTGTCATTTCGCACTTAGGAGACCCCGAGAGTAGCCGAGACACCTCGTGTTCCCTGAGACCCGTGGCTCCTGAGCTCGCGCGCCTGCTGAGTTGTCCTGTTCAGTTTGCACCGGAGTGTTATGGCGACTCCGTTCAGAATATTAAGCGCGAGCTTGAGCCAGGCCAGGTCCTTTTGCTTGAAAATCTAAGATTTCATCCAGGGGAGAAAAGCAACGATCCACAGTTTGCGTCCCAGCTGGCGAAGAACATCGATATTTTTATTAATGATGCCTTTGCCACTTCTCACCGTTCTCACGCCTCATTGGTAAGTTTGCCAAAATTTTTCGAAAGTAAGGGGATCGGGTTTTTGATGCAACGAGAGCTCGAATATTATGAGCGGGCGCTCGTGAAGCCTCGTAAGCCTCTTTGTGTTGTACTCGGTGGGTTAAAAGTATCTACCAAGCTACACGCTTTAATCAACCTGGTGCATAAAGCCGATAAGCTCGTCATCGGGGGGGCAATGGCCAACACCTTTCTGGCCGCGCAAGGGATTCAAATGGGACGCTCAAAGTTCGAGCAAGAGCTGTTTCAAAAAACTCTCGAACTTGTTGGCATTGCTGCCCGGCGAGACTGCAAGTTATATCTTCCGGTCGATTTTATGGTAGGCCCTTCCCCGAGCGCCAAAGGTCTTGGGCGCGCCGTGCCGGCATTGGAAGTTCCCGCTGACATGATGGCGCTGGATATTGGTCCCGCCACAAGCCTGCTCTACAAAGAGGTCGTGCATACTGCTGAAACAGTTGTGTGGAATGGCCCTATGGGCGCGTTCGAAAACGATGATTATGCCAAGGGAACGACTGACATGATTGAGTACATTGCCGGAGCGCACGGGCTTAAAGTAGTTGGAGGCGGTGACACGGTTTCCGCCATTAACCAAATGGAACTCGGGCACAAATTCGACTACATCTCTACAGGGGGAGGCGCCTTCCTTGCTCTCCTTGAGGGGAAAGGGCTGGCGGCACTGACAGCTTTAGAGCAGTAGCTTGCCTCGCGTTGGGCAGGGTCGACCGCCTCAAACTGCCAAAATCAGCCAGATTTCGCCATTTGAATCGGGTATTTTCACCGGCAGCCAATATATACGAAAGATTCTCAGAAAATATTAGCGAAAAGCCCTAAAGGTGTTCAAGATTGTGCACGATACACTGTTTGAGGAAGCGGTAGTGTACACTTTTGCACATGGTTGCCGCTGAGAAATGGAATTCGATGTCCAAATATTATTGTTGTGTGAAGGAAGCGTATGGACTCGAAGGAAGCATCAAACAAACTCTTGAAACAGTTGGAAAAAACGCGCCAGAAAAAAATTCAAAAGCTCAAGCATAGAATAGGGACAGGCAAGTACCACGTTGACACTATTGAACTTGCAAAAGCGCTTTTCATGTCGCGATAGCCTGCTCGAAGAACGTGTCAATAAAACCCAGGAGCCTTTGAGATAAGGCCTAGCCCGGACTTTGGCCGGTGAGAAGTTCGGGCTAGATCTGTTACTTTATCCTCAAAGCATGCCATAACCTTTGCGTGTTCTTTAGAAAGAAGCAAGAAGAGGACCTTCCCCAGACTGTCGGTGGAATAGCATTTTTTTGTTCCCTCATTTTCCTTGTGCTGTTGGCCTTGGTGAATGCCCTCTTTCTCATGCTGCACTTCCGGGACATGAACTATTTCTCTGCTCTTTGCTGCGGTGTGGGCTTGCTCTGTGGTTTTTGGTTTGCAAGCCGGTTCATAGGCGGGCATGTCGCCGTATTTGTCCACGAGCTCAAACACTCTATCGTGGCAAACTTAGCGGGCAATCGGGCGAAGGGTATGCTTATTCGCCGTACTCATGGCCATTTTGAATATGAGTATACTCAGGACACCGCGGCGTATAATGCCTTCATCTCTCTTGCGCCTTATTGGTTCCCACTATTTCTATTGGTGGTCTGGCCGCTTGTCTTGCTTTTCCTGCAACAGCAACACCTCCTTGCTGCAGCGCTGGTGGGCATAGCAGTCGGGCTCGATGGCTCGCTCAACATGCGCGATGTATCGCCGTATCAAACCGATTTTTCCATCATTCGGGGAGGATTTGCCGTGGGCCTCGCCTATGTATTAGCTATGAACGTGGTGATACTCACCTTCGTGCTCGTGTGGACGACCCAGTCACTAACCGGCCTTCACCAGCTAGCGGCCTTCTGGTGGCACCATGCCCTAACGCTCGTCACTTACTTTCGCCACCCCACGCCATAATTTCACATCGCGTCCGGCAAGGGCCGGCTAGCCCGGACTTCTCACCAGCCGAAGTCCGGGCTAGGTGTTACTGCTCAAGAAATGCCCATCCGTGGGCACTTCTTGAGTCGCTC
>CAZPBV010000033.1:3858-15254 GCA_964584675.1 uncultured Bdellovibrionales bacterium | reverse complement strand
TGAGCCGGTGACTATTCAAATTCCAGGCGGCAGCCAGAGCGGCACGGAAATTAGACTGAAAGAGCGAGGGATAAAAAACGGCGATGGTTCGCGCGGTGATTTGTTCTACCGGCTTGTCGTGCATGTGCCGACCTGCTATCAAGCCGTTGGCATTCAGGAAAAGGCGGCACAGCTAGCTCAATACTACGAACATCCAGTGCGTCAGCACTTTCCCGTGGGAAATCTGCTTGAACAACTATAGTAGTGGTTCTATGGACGACAAGAGACAGAAGACAGTGCCTTACTACATGACCCATCGAGCGCCAATCTATTTTTTGGTACTCAGTATTTTGTGTCAAATTACAAGTATTGGCGTCTTGCAATTTGCCCTTGATTTGCTTCCCAATCTCTATGTGCTCTTGGCGTTGCACTCCCTTTTTTCTTTTGGGCTGGCACGCTTTCTGCGCCTGTCATTACCTTGGCAAGTTTTTAATCTCGTCTTGGCCCCCGGCGTCGTACTATACACCACGCTCGGGATTCCTTCGGGATTCGCGGCTATTGCGCTGGGCTTGGCAACGCTCATGTATTTGCCCACCTTTTGGACGCGGGTTCCATATTTTCCGACAGCTAAGTGTGTCTATGCGGCCGTTGCTGACGAGCTACCTTCGGACAGACCTTTTCGATTTATTGACCTGGGATGCGGAATTGGAGATCTCCTCGCATACCTTGCCGATGCACGACCGAACGGACAGTTTGAAGGAGTGGAAATTAGTCCGCTTGCCTACTTGCTGACAAAACTTAAATTATCCGGCCGCAAGAATGTTTCCGTGCGGCTCCGCAGTTTTTGGAGTTTCTCTTTGACACCCTACGATGTGGTATACGCATTCTTGGCACCCGGTCCCATGCCGGCACTTTGGGAGAAAGTTTGCCAAGAAATGCGAAAAGGAACGCTGTTTATTACCAATACTTTTGCCGTGGATGCTCAGGCGACCAGGGTCGTATCACTGGATGATTCGCGGCAGACCCAGCTCTTTGTGCATGTACGGTGAAACATTCGTCAGTTTGCATACTCTATACTTGCGGCCGGTATAACTATCGGGAGCGAGAATCACCCTGAAATTACTCAAGATCTTCGCTGACTTGTCCGATCATTACAGTTAGAATAGCCTGTAGAGGATTCTTGGGGCACTATGCGGCGAACTGAGACGCACAAATTTTTCCTGACAGCTGCTGCCGTAGCGTGCTGTGTTTTTGTTTCATTGTGGCAGCACTTGTGCATCGCCGAGTCTCTTGTGATGGGGGCGTTTGCTCCATCTGCCGGCCAACCTTCTAGCGCTCCCCTTCACGCCCACCATCACTCTGATGGCAATTTGGGAGAGTGTTCTCATTCTGCCGGCCACCCTCATTCCGGCAGTAGTTTACCACCGGCCTGCTGCAAATCGTCATCACCTCTGACCTTTAGCCAGATGTTTGACTCCCTGTCTCCAAGGACAACTTGGACCTGGGTAGCGTGGGCTAACCACGGCAGCCTGCCAGTCCTCCCTTCCAGCACCAATTACAGCTGGCGGGTGATTTCCGAACATCCGCCTCCCTACGGCCTGACTGCCCTTATCCCGATGAAATCTGCTCAAGCTTCGAACGCCCCGCCGGGTGTCCAATCGGCCTAGGAGTCGGCTGGCTGCCGATTACCGGCTGCAATCTATCGTCACACAGCGCGCGCGCAGTATCTCTTTCCTGCAGGATGTGAGAAGCCATGAAGGTAAAAAATGTACTAGTCACCATAGCACTGATAGTTGCGGTCCCCATATGGGGATGTAGTTTGCGACCCATTGCGGCGGAACCGCCAACCTTATCGCTTGAGGCTATCCAACGAGAGGCGCTCGAGAACAATAGGGACTTACGGGCAGCGCGATTTCTCGTAAGGGAAGCTCAGGGCAGGCTGGAGCAATCCGGCGTCTGGCCGAACCCCGAAGTGGAGCTGCAAGGCGCTAACGACCGACTTTTCGAGAACGACGGCGAATACCGCCTGAGTTCGGCTCTTATTCAAAAATTCCCTATTGCTGCTCGGCTATCGCGAGCCACAGCTGCAGCGGCAGTTGATGTTGAACGCGCCCGTGCCGAAATAAAAAACCGCGAGCGCCTGCTCCTGGCTGAGGTACTTGGCAACGCACGAGCGTTCCAGTCCCTGCAGCAAGAGAGAAGGTTCATTCAGTCAGCGCAAGGCGACATTCGCAAGCTTATTGCGATTTCCGAAGGACGATTGGCACGAGCCGAGGTGTCTCAAACCGATGTTAATAGCGAGAAGATTGAGTTGCAGAAACTTGAGCTTCAGGAGTCCGCGCTTGAAGTGGAACTTGATCGATTACGGGCGAGTTTGCGTTCTTTGATGGGAAATGCAACGCCGGACCAATTTGACGTGAACAACATGGTGACGGTCCCTGGGTACCATCAGAATGACCTAGTCCTAGAGACAGTTTTAGCTAAGCGCCCGGATCTCACCCTTGCTAAATTAAACATTGAATACGCGACTGCCGAAACACGCCTTTTTGAGGCAGAACGGTTCGAAGATTGGTCTATTGGAATCGGCTATGACAGGGAATTTGACCGCCCGCAAGGAACAGCCGGTACCGATAAGAGTGATTTTTTGGGGGCCCGCCTCACCATCCCCTTACCTCTGTGGAATGCGCAAAGAGGCAGGATTGCGGAGTCTGTCGCTGCGCGATCCCGAGCCGAGGCGCAATACGCCGCCCTTGTCGCAACGATTACCGAAGAGCTGAATACTGCGCGTTCAAAAGTCGATAGACTCGCTCCGCTCCTGGAACGCTATGAACGTGAGTCTCTCTTCCTAGCCCAACAAAATCTTACTACTCTTTTTCAGGGATATCGTGACGGATTGGTGCCCATCAGCGGAGTCTTTCAAGCCCAACAACAACTCTACGATATTCGTAAGAACTACGCCGCTACACAGCGTGAACTCTTACAAGCGAACACCGATTTGCAAACTGCCGCGGGGTCAAATCCACTTCTATGGCAATCAGATGGAGGCACCTATGAATAGGCTCATGATGGTATATGCTGGAATCTTTTTGTGGGTCTGTGTCGCCCAAGCCCATGAGGGGCATGTCCACCCGCCAGGGGAGAACGAAGAAATATCAACCTCGGGAACGGTCACCATTACACGACAAGCAGTTGAAAACCTTCAACTGAAGACACAGCCGGCAACTGTTCAGCCCATCGAGCAAACAATAACCTTGATTGGTCAAATTGAGGCCATCCCGAGTCGTACGGCCATCGTTGCTAGCAGAATTTCCGGCCGCGTTGTCGCTCTGCATGTCAATGAGGGCCAAGCGGTGGCAAAAGGTCAACGCTTGGTTGAGATTGAAAGCCGCCAGCCGGGAGAGCCGCCGCCGCGTGTTACCTATTCATCACCTATTGACGGCCTGGTTATTGATAGACACGTGTTAGTGGGAGATCCGGTAGAACCAGATAGGCACCTCATGGATATCGCCGACCTGCGCGAGGTATATGCGGAAGGAATGGTTTTTGAGGGACAAGTGGCTCTCGTGCAGGTGGGGCAACCGGCGCGTGTGCGAGTTGAGTCGTTCCCCGATAAGGTGGAGACAGGGAATGTTGAGTTGACGGGTGGTAAACTGGATCCGGAAAGTCGCACTCTGAAGTTATGGGTACGAGTTCCCAATCAAGACCTCATGCTCAAGCCTAACATGAGGGCGACGCTCAGTATTGTCGTTGGAGGCACAGAAACCGCGATCGCAGCCCCTAAGACCTCGATCCTGGGAGAGCTGGGCCAATACTTCGTATTTGTTCAATCGGACTCGGATCCTCTGACATTTGAGCGGAGACCAATCACTGTGGGTGTCAGTAATGATCAGTATACCGAAATTATCGAGGGAGTTCTTCCAGGCGATCGGGTGGTAACATCCGGAAATTACCAACTACAATATTTGCCGACGAACTCAAAAGTCAAGCAGGAGGAAACCACCAATGCTCAGCCGCCTCATTAGTACTTCACTTGAGCATAGGCTGTTGGTGCTCGTCGGCGGCGCGTTGCTTTGCGTTTACGGCGTCTATCTCGGGACAACTTTGCCAGTAGATGTCTTTCCTAATCTGAACCGTCCCACGGTGACCGTACTCACCGAAGCGCCGGGGCTTGCGCCTGAGGAAGTGGAAACGCTGGTAACATGGCCACTTGAGACCGCCTTTAACGGGGCTCCCGGCGTGCAGCGAGTGAGGTCAAGTTCGGGAATCGGCCTCTCGGTCACCTACGTGGAGTTTGACTGGGACATGGACATCTATCGCGCCCGACAGCTCGTTCAGGAGCGTCTACAAGTTGCCACCGAGAAGCTGCCCACCGGAATTACTCCTGTTCTCGGGCCGGTGAGTTCCATTATGGGCGAGATCATGCTCATTGGCCTTTCGAGTAGCGATGGCAGCACCTCGCCAATGGATATGCGGACCCTTGCCGACTGGACTATCCGCCAGCGATTGCTGACCATCCCCGGAATTTCTCAGGTCATTGCTATCGGCGGCGGTGTCAAACAGTACCAGGTGCTAGCAATACCTGAGAAAATGGCCGCTTTTGGGGTGACTCTTGAGCAGGTTGCGGCGGCCGCCCAAGGTTCTCAGTCTACTACAGCCGGGGGATTTCTTGAGGGTCCCAATCAGGAAGCGCTGATACGCAACATCGGGCGCACAACTCGACTAGAAGACATCGCCTCAGCAGTAGTCACTATCAAGAATGGCGCCCCGATAATGCTCAGTGATGTTGCCGAGATCACGCACGGAAAACAAACCATGCGCGGTGACGCTGGTGTCAATGGAGCCCAAGCGGTTATTCTATCAGTGCAGAAGCAGCCAAGCGCCGATACGGTTGCTCTTACGAGCCAGGTCGAACAGATACTGGGCAGTCTCGCACCAAGCCTGCCTACTGATGTCCAAGTTACTACGCTCTTCAGACAGGCAACCTTTATTACTCGAGCTATTTCAAACGTCGAAGAGGCACTCAGAGACGGCGCCATTTTGGTGGCCATAGTGCTCTTTCTCTTTCTCATTAACTTGAGAACGACTTTTATTACGCTTGCTGCTATACCGCTTTCCCTCATCATTGCGGTGATAGTGTTTAAGGCCTTTGGCCTTACCATCAACACCATGACCTTGGGTGGATTGGCAATTGCGCTTGGGGAAGTGGTTGACGACGCTATTGTCGATGTAGAAAACGTTTTTCGTCGCTTAAAAGAGAATCGCCACTCTCCCCAGCCCAAGCCGATTCTCCAAGTGATCTATCGCGCTTCGGTCGAAGTGCGCAGCTCCATAGTGTACGCCACAATTTTAGTCGTGTTAGCTTTTGTCCCCCTCTTTGCGCTCTCGGGTATTGAAGGCCGCCTGTTTGCCCCGATCGGCGTGGCTTATATTACCGCCATACTTGCCTCTCTCGTGGTAGCCCTGACCGTCACTCCGGCGTTATGCGCCGTACTTCTCCCGAGCTTGCCTCGCATGGAACACCGCGCTGATAGTTGGCTGGTTCGACACCTTAAACGTCTTGACGAGCAGTACGTGTTACGATTGGCGTTCCGCTATCCTCGCCAAGTTTTAGCAACCGTGGGGCTCCTGGTTTTTGGAGCCTGCTGGTTATTTTTTACTATGGGAAAGGAATTTCTACCTGAATTCAACGAGGGCACGGCAACTATTAATCTCTTCTCCGCCCCTGGGACTTCTCTTGCCCAGTCTAATCAGATAGGACAAAGGGCCGAAAAACTCCTACTCACCGTCCCCGAGGTTATATCAACCGGCCGCCGCACCGGGAGGGCTGAATTTGATGAACATGCTGAAGGAGTGCACTATACGGAGATCGATGTCGACTTCAAAGACACTGGGCGCTCCCGAAAAGACATTCTTTTCGACGTGCGCGCAAGACTTGAACAGATTCCGGGCATCACCTTTAGCGTCGGGCAGCCCATATCTCATCGGCTTGACCACCTCCTTTCAGGCGTGCGTGCGCAAATTGCCGTAAAAATATTCGGGGACAACCTGGGTCAGCTAAGGCAATCGGCCGCTGAAATTCAAGATATTATGAAAGCGATTCCCGGCATGGTCGATGTGCAAGGCGAGCTGCAAACTCTCATGCCACAAGTTCGCATCGAAGCTAACCGCGAAAAAGCAATGCTCTATGGAATACAGGTTGGCGCTCTAAATAACCTGCTTGAAACCGCTCTTAATGGCCGCACCGTCACTCAAGTGCTCGACGGACAAAAGACTTTTGATGTGGTCGTTCGGTATGCTGATTCAGCCAAGCGGGATATTGCAGCCCTGAAATCAACGCTCGTCGACACTCCCGGCGGCAAAGTACCTCTCGAATTGCTTGCCACTGTGCGGGAAAGCAAAGGACCGAATGTCATCAATAGAGAAAACGTTAAACGCCGGATAGTAGTGCAGGCAAATGTTTCAGGCCGGGACCTGGGATCGGTAGTGACCAGTCTTCAGGAACGATTGGCGCAGTCGATTCATCTCCCGGCGGATTCATTCATAAGTATTGAAGGGCAATTTCAGAGCCAGCACGAGGCCACCCGAAAGATTGCCATTCTGTCAGCGCTGACCCTTCTGGGCATGTTTGTCATTCTGTACTCTCATTTTCGTTCGGCGGTGATCGTCTGCCAGATTCTTCTCAATATTCCGCTCGCGCTGATAGGGGGCATTGCTCTTTCATATATCATGGTAGGAACTGTTTCAATTGCAACCTTGGTTGGCATGATTACTTTGGCAGGCATTGCTTCCCGTAATACCATCATGATGATCTCTCACTATTTACACCTCATGAAACACGAGGAAGAAACATTTGGCGAACAAATGATAGTCCGAGGCTCGCTGGAGCGTCTCGTTCCCGTGGCCATGACCGCGCTTACCGCCGGGCTGGCGCTCGTGCCCCTGCTTCTCTCCGCCGGTGAGCCGGGCAAAGAAATTCTCTATCCTGTTGCTGTCGTTATTGTTGGGGGACTGGTAAGTTCAACTTTGCTTGATATGGCCGTTACCCCTCTTGTATTCTTAAAATTCGGTAGGCGCGCGGCCGAGCAATGTATGAAACTATCAGGGAACTGACTATGAAGACTATTAAGACACCGATGCTAGTTACCGCAGGGTCAACTGCCCTTCTCCTGGCTTATACCACGGCCGCAAGCGGTCATTCCGGAGACGAGCATAGCCACGAGCACCATGCAGAATCCGTGAGTATCGCTGAACTTTCACCTCAGGATTCCATACAGAGATTACAGGGCATCGAACAACAGCTCATTATAGCAGTGACCGAAAAAGACCAGGACAAAATCCATGACCTTTCTGATTCCCTGGCGCAGGGAGCAACGTCTCTTTCCACAAAGGTCCCACCGGAAAGACGCGCCAGAGTTGAAGGCGCAGTAAATAATGTGAAAAAGGCCGCTAACAGCCTTCATGAGGCTGCAGACCAAGATAACTGGGCCCAATCGGAAGCGTGGGTACTCAAGCTGAAAGGCGCTATGCAGGTTCTCGCGGCGCAAATAACAGGGTAGGACGTCGAGGGCATAAATGCCGGAAACTTCAAGCGCCTTGCCGCGCGGCCTTAGCATGACGTTTTGCACGCAAGCCCTCCCACCAAAGCACCACGGGAGCCGCAATGTATATGGTCGAATACACCCCGCTTACCAAACCAGCCACCAGGAACAAGCTCAAATCCTGTATTGCGCCTCCGCCAAATACCAACAACGCAACTGCGGAGAACAGAGTAAGGAGCGACGTGATAATGGTTCTTGATAGGCAATAGTTCATGCTTTCGTTCATGATCGCTGCCAAATCTTGGTTGGGATGCTTACGCATCTCTTCCCGCACCCGATCGAATATGACGATGGTGTCGTTCACTGAGTAGCCGACAATGGTAAGTGCGGCAGCGAGCGCATACGAGTTCAAATCGTGTCCAGCAAATAGGTAAGCTCCGGTAGCAACAATGACGTCATGAAACATAGCGATAACTGCGCCAAGCGCGAACGAGAACTCAAAGCGATATGCAATATATATGAGCACACCCACGAGCCCGAGCGAAATTGCTATTAGAGCGCTCCGATATACCTCTTCCCCAATGGTCGCTCCAATCGAATCGGTTGCCACAATAGAATACTTTGAAGCATACAGATCACTGAGTTCCTTTTCCAAAATCTCGCGCAATTTCTTCGCATCATACGACTCGCTAAGACCCACGCGAATCGATACGTCATTGCTGTCAAGCTCAAATGACTGCACGGTAACTTCGGGAAGCCCCGCCTTTTCAAGGCGCGACGCAAGTTCAAAGCGATCAGATTGGGCAGGCAGCTCAACAATAAACTCGTGCCCCCCGACAAAATCGATTCCGAATTTTCCGGTGCCGCGAGCGACCCAAATATATACCGAAGCGGCAACGAGAAGAACTGAGAGAGAAATCGCATATCCGCGCTTCCCTAGAAAATCGATAGAAGTCCCTGATTTAATTATTTCCATGCTGCTGCCGCCCCAATAGTTCAAATGGACAATGCCGCCTTTCGGCTCTTGAGGTCAAAAAAATCAAACGCCAAACGCGCCGCAAAAGTCGCGCAAAATATTGTGGTCAAAACGCCTATACAAAGCGTTACCGCAAAACCCCGAATCGGCCCTGTTCCAAAGGCATACAAAACAACGCCCGAGAGCAATGTCGTCAAGTTTGAATCCATGATGGCGCTCAGAGCTTTATCAAAACCAGCATTCACGGCGGCATCCCGGGTTGCTCCAATTCGAAGCTCATCCCGAATACGCTCAAAGATAATAACATTTGAGTCCACAGCCATGCCCGCCGTCAGCGCCAAACCAGCCAAACCCGGTAAAGTCAACGTAGCGCCAAAAGCAGATAAGAGCGCCAATAGAAAAAATAAATTAAGAAAGATAGAAGCAATCGCAACAGCACCCGACTTCCGATAGTACAAAAGCATGAAAATCAGAATGAAACCCATGCCAACCAATATGGCCAAAATGCCTTTCTCAATAGAATCCCGCCCTAAGGTCGGCCCGACCGTGCGCTCCTCAAGCACCGTCAAAGGAGCAGGCAACGCGCCGGCACGAAGTATTCGGGCTAACTGCGAAGCCTCCTGCCCGGTAAAACCTCCGGAAATGCTTGCATTTCCCCCGCTAATCGGCTCGCGAATGACCGGGTCAGAATACACAACCCCGTCTAAAATAATGGCAAGCTGACGGCCCACATGCTCTTTAGTAATCTGATAAAAACGCTTTCCTCCCTCGTTCGTAAGCGACAAGCTGACTTCGGGAGTGACACCGTCACGAAAACTGTCCGAAGCTGAGTCGACAGCGTCACCGGAAAGCTGAACCTGATCTTCGAGATTCACCGGGTTGCCGTTTCGATCCTTCAGTTTAATTGCGCCCTCAGAGGCGCCCACCGGAACAAGGCGAAACTCAAGTTTGGCCGTTTTCCCAACGACCCGTTTTACCTGCTCAATATCAGATACTCCAGGCATCTGAAGCATGATTCGTTCGGTTCCCACCTGCTGAATAAGCGGCTCGGACACACCAAATTGATCGACCCGATTCCGCAGGGTTTCAACCGCTTGCTTGACCGATTCCCTCTCTATCTGCTGAATATTTTGAGCCGATAGCGTGTAGACAAGTTTGACGCGCTCGCCGTCCTGAGCTTGGGTCACATACAATAGATCCCGCTGTGATTGCTCGATCTTTTCTTTTGCGCGTTGAGCATTGCGCTCGCTCAGGAGGGTAATTTCCAACTCATTGCGCTCATTAACCGACGGACGAAGCACCGCGATTTTCTCTTGCCTCAAATCATCACGAATAGCTTGAATCCGCCCCTGCAACTTGCTCTTGACCGCTTCCTGAGTTTCCACGCGATACACCAGATGCACACCGCCGCTGAGGTCAAGTCCGAGTGAAATTTTCTTAGAAATCCATGTCACCCCCTCAAAGGTGTGCGGCATGAAAGTCGGGAGGAGAAACACGATGGCAGCCAACAATACCGCCGCCATAATGCCGAGTCGTCTTGGAATAGTGCCGTGCATAACTGGTAACCCTAGGCCGCGGCTGATTTCTCAGCGTCTTGCTTTTCCAAACGCTTTGCAATGTGGCCCGGCTCGAACTTTATCCTCACGTTGTTTGCCACCTCAAGCAAGACGTAATCTTTTTCAACGCCGGCCACTTTGGCCATCATGCCGCTTGACGTAACTACGTGATCGCCGCGCTTCAAGGCGGCAAGCATATCGTTCTGAGTTTTCAACTTCTGCGCCTGCGGGCGCATGACAAGAAAATAGAAGATCAAAAAGACCACCACAAACATGGGGAGCATGCGATTCAATAGTTCCCCAAAACTCGGCGCGGGTGGTCCCGCCTGTTGAGACTGAGCTAGTGCCAACGGCGCCGCTATGGCAAAGCAGCAAATCACTGAAAATAGCGCATAGCAGATCCGCCTGACACGGCTTGGGCTTAAGCAAATTAGTGAGGGAAGCATAGAGAGAGCGTAATACAAAACACACTGACACTGGGCCTAACAACAGCCCATGCCTATTGAAAAAGCAAAACTTACTAACGGTTTAAGAACCGAAACTAGTTAACAAAGGTCGAAAAATCGCGATCCATGACCGTCTTTCGGCCATCATTCTTGGCGTTCTCAATCGCCTTGTCACACAAATTTCTCACGATTGATGATAGGGCTGTCGCAACAGAGCCAGACGTATTCATGCCAGAGGCAGTGCGGATATAATCTTTTAGCTTTGACACAACCACCAATACTTCCTTAGACGAGGTTTCGGTTGAGCCTTCAGTTTTACCAGTATTTTCCATACTTATTTTTCCTTACGACAGTTACCATTCTTAATTTAATGGCCAGAAAGAACCAGGGCCCCTACCCTCCACCATAGAGAAGCGGGACGCCCAAGTGACTGAACATAGGGTTGGATACTAGCTCTTTTCGGCCCTGAATGCCATCCGCACGTAGCGCAATAATATCAATAGGTTACTGACTGTTGTGGCGAAATCCATCAATTACGAAGCGGAAGAGGCACCGCGTATCCACGGACAACTCCGTCAACGCCCCGAACTGAGATGACGGAATTGAGAACTGGGCTACTTGCCTGGCCTCCAGCCTGTAGCTGCGCAGAGAATGAGATAGTTGTAGCAGAACCCGCTGTAGTACTTTTCACGTCATCCAACATGAGGTCCTTCGAGGGAGAGGGAAACCAAAGCACCTCCTGTGGCACTTGCGGCCACTCGATAATATAAGAAAACGAATCTTTACCACCTCCGCTCGATAGAGAGCCGCCACGGTGAGTAATTGATTTTAAGATCTCATCGGCAGCCGGTTGAGGTAAGCGCGCAAGCCAGGGAGCAAAAGCGTCCGCCTGTGTTAGCTT
>CAZPBV010000033.1:3295-3848 GCA_964584675.1 uncultured Bdellovibrionales bacterium | reverse complement strand
CAAAACCATATTGTCCTGGAACACACCGATCCGAACATCCAAGCCATCGCACCTCCCCTTTGATAGGGAGGGATGTTCCCACCTCAATATCCTCAGAAGATACAATTGAAACCCACAGAATAACTTCACGGAGATATCCATAGCCGACAATATTGCCCGGCTGCACAAACTCTGTCGGGGTGGGAAATTGCAGATCCCCCGCGGTAAGCCCATCGGGCAGAGTGAGTTTGAGACGTGTCGGCAACCCCGATGGACCCGGATATTTCCAATATATGTGCCAGGGTTCCTTGATGATAAAATGAAAACCAAGGAGGAAACTCTCGCCGGGTTTAACAACTTCGGTATTTACCAGGGGCGTGACTACAATGTCAGACATTTCAGCGTATGCCACTGGCTTCAACATCAGTAAGCCAGCCACGCACGGTAATACGGCCGCCACGGACAAGCCTCTGAACGTCTTCCGGAGACTCTCAAATAGTAAATTCGCAATCTTATTCATAAGAAACTAGAACACATCCGAAAATGCTTAGGGTGGGATTCCGTCCTCGGCTCC
>CAZPBV010000033.1:0-3285 GCA_964584675.1 uncultured Bdellovibrionales bacterium | reverse complement strand
AGCGCTATCCCGAACTGGGTCACGCTGCTAGAGCGCATTAATCTTCTTTCAAAATAAGGCTGGCCACAAGCTACTTATACTTGCGGCCAATCACGGTACCGAGCGGCAAGGCTACCCCCGGAGAGACAATAAATGCTCCACGCCTACTCCTTAAAGAATGAAGTTTCCAGCCGCCATGGTTTCAGAAATGCCATGGAAGCCCACCTGCTCTATTAGTTCTTTGTTAAAACATGATTTGGCCATTGAATACGTTATGGGGTGGCTTACGATAGTCCCCATGAGCATAGTTGCTACTCCTTCTCGGCCCGCTGCAAGTTTATTGGGACATATTCCGAGCCTTTCAGATCTGAGAATAGGAATGATCCGTCGCATCGGAGAGGAAGTTGCCCAAAGAGATGCTGCACTTGATCCGGAAGCATTGGGGAAACTCTGTGAATCGATGGGCGGTGCCGAGAAAACTGCCGCACTAATAACTGCAGTTTTAGATCGAAAGGTCTCTGGTTTAGATCGCGCGCAACTAGTGACGCTCGTTAATACCGGATTGGTTGGTCTACTAACCCAGCAGGAACTTACTTTAGCTCAGTTAGAACTCAAACTCATGAAATTTGAGCTAGACGCAGTTGATGGTCGGTTAACGCACCTGATAACTGGGACTCATTCCGCCAATTCGAAGGAGCCGATACTACCGCTGGACCCTCAAACTGGCAAATCGGCCATTGAAAACCTTGAGCTAGCGTTAGCCGTGGCACAGAGCCAACTAGAAAACCTCTCTGTTCGCCCGGATGAGATGGAATCAATGGCGCAACTTCCGCAACAAGGCGATGGGGGAGTTATTAACCACGCCTATGTAACGCGGCGCGGAAGGAGCACTCTCGAAGCGCTCAGAAGATTTGCTCCAACGGAAACGCTTAGCCACTCCGCCACTTAAACGTCGCCCTGTCTTTACCAATAGCCATCGCTCCTGACAGTTCAATATTTTCTCATGCGCTGCCGATAAGCAATTTGTATGGCACCAGACTTTCTCTATGAGCCGCCGCGGCCTGAGCGCACGGTAGCCATCCGCATGGGGCGGGGCGCCAATCCTCTGGAGCGCTCAACGCTTGAACACCTCGTCTACGGCGGGTTGCCGGTGCATGCGCGCCATTTCCGCGAGGTAAAAGAGCGAGTGGCGAGCGGGGAACTCGTTGAGAAACGGCAAACTCTGATTACGGAAATTAAGCGCGACCCGGCCTTATTCATATTCTGCCTGCGCGAGCTAAGAGCTCTCGGTGTTCGTCATGAACATCCCCAAAATCCTGTCTCTACTCTACTAAGTCTCGACCGCGAAACTCTCATGGGGTTATTTACCGTCAACACTGAGAACATTTCCCGCCACCACCTCGCTCAGGCCGGTCCCATTCAAGCATCTGCTTTGCAACACCTGCTTCTAGGTTTGGCGGCCGCTGAATCTTTGGGCTCTTGCGTCGGCATGGAACCCGACTTGGTATATACGGCAACCGTGTTCTATGAGCTCGGCGATGTACTGCTTGCCTGGAACTACCCCGAAGTTTACATACGAATCTTAAGCACCCACCGCCGCTACGGGGATGCGGTAGACGCCGAGTGGACCCGCCTCATTGGAACTACGCCTCGTAAGATCGGTTTTGCGCTGGCTGACGAATGGAACCTGCCCACCGACCTGCGATTTGCCTTTCACCAAAGGGCCCAAGGTTCGTCACTGATTGAGTTTACCCAAGGCAAAGAGCCTGCCTTACATGAGCTTGGCGAAGCAGCCGACCTGTACGCGCAGGTGCACGACCCCGCTCATTATCCTGAAGGAAGCGCCACATGGCTCCTTGAACGAGATAAACTAACCGAAATTTTTGGGCCGCATATCATTCAAACATTCGACCAGCGGGCACGGGAGTGGCTGAGCCCTTTTCTGGATGAGATTCCGGCGTTACGTAAGTTATCATTTGCCAAGAGCCTTCTCAAAGACTCCACCACCAACCAGGAAGCGGCCGAGACATCTCAGCTTCCCAACACCTATGTCACCCACTGTAACAAGGAGCTGGTGCCGCTTTTTGAAGAAGTTTACCAACATATTGAGAATCACAAAATTCGTGTTGATGCCCTGCAAATTTTGGTCGACAAGGTGTTTCCTGCGACGGGATTCGTTCGTGGTTGTCTCTTCCTCTTGGACCGGCACACCGACATGCTCAATCCGGCGCTGCGTTTTGGAGATGTCCCGCTCAGCAGATATCAGTCCCACCCAGCGCGTGAAGACAACGACTTCGGCATTTCCCTCGAAAGTCACATTCCCTACCGATCCACTCTCAACGGAGTAACTGGCGAAACCATCGAAACTATCATGGGACGTTTGGAAAATAGGGTGCACCCGGGGGTGCTGTATCTAGAACTCAGCGCTGAACTTGCCGCCGATCCCCACAAGGATCCCCTCACCATTTTCCACGCCTTGCGGGCGACTCTCGACGACTGTCTCGGAGTTCGACCGGACGCTCGAAGTATCCTTAAGGCCAATTCAAGAGTATAATGGAGAGGTGGTTTCTTCCTTAAGGCTGATGGTCTTATGACGCACACTTCTCAAGCGCATGTAGTAACTGCTCTCCCGTCCGAGGCGCTGAAGCTTCTTCAGATCACCCCAGACGGATCGATCTCTTATGATATTCAAAATAAATGCACAACCATTGTTACACGGCTGCAGATGCTTCATCAGGATCTTCGGACAGATCCCCTCGATGTCGGCAGGGTTCACAAATCATGTTTAGATCTTGAAAAACTCATTGGGGAAGGCGCGAAGGACTATTCTGCGTATGTCGAAAAAACTCTCCTACCCACTGTCACGGCGGTAGTGCGCCAGGTGACCGGCAACCAAGATGCCATCGTCAGTCTTGAAGCCCTCATCGGACGCCACAATGAAGGAGATATTGCAGATCTCAACCGAAAATTTGACGCCTTAGGTCAGACAATCAGGCGCGTTGGTGACAAACCAATCTTCGATCCTGACAAAATTGTAGCAGCGGTGCGCGATATCTACGCTTTTCTTGATGAGCGTCTCCCTCAAGATGCAAACAAATTCGTACCTCGTCTTGAGAGCCTTAATCTTAATTTTGCCGCACTCCAGTCGGCACTACAGGCATACTTTATTTTGTAGGCGGCCTACTTTTCGAGCGTCTTATTTTGTAGGCGGCCTACTTACTTTATTTTGTAGGCGGCCTACTCATACTTATCTTTATTTTGTAGGCGGCCTACTTTTCGAGCGTCTTATTTTGTAGGCGGCCTACT
>CAZPBV010000032.1:5479-15535 GCA_964584675.1 uncultured Bdellovibrionales bacterium | reverse complement strand
ACTTATTTTGTAGGACTTATTTTGTAGGCGGCCTACTTTTCGAGCAACAAATTGCCGGCATCTCCGATTAAGGCTTTTGAGAGAACGAAAAGGAGCCCAAACCGATGTCCGCCCAGCCAAGAATACTCTTACCTGACTATCCAGTTATGGTCTCAACCCGCATCGAGGAAGGCTTGCCGCTGGCGGCCAAGCCGCTTCTAAAGCTCATCATCTGGAGTGTCCTGGCCCGGGCGCAGTTCCTTTTTGGGATAGAAGTTCACCACGCAATCATAATGGGGAACCATTTTCACATGCTTCTTCGGGTGCTTGCGCCGGACACTGTTGCAGCCTTCATGGACTACTTCAAGACCGAAACGGCACATGCCATTAACCGGCTGCTGGGAAGACGCAAGCGAACCGTATGGGAGGATGGCTACTGCGCTCTCCCGATTCTCACACTCGATGATGTCGTCAAAGAAATAATCTACCTCTATACCAATCCGCAGAAGGCGGATCTCGAGTCCGTAATCGAACTCTATCCGAACCTATCCACCTGGCAGATGTTTCAGAGCGGCAATTTTACAAAGACCGTTCCGTACATACGACGCAATGCGGTTAGGCCGATCGAGGATTTCCACTCCGAGAAAGAGGAGAATGAGCACTACCAGAGGCTCCTTACCACCGCAGACTCCATTCACTCCTTTACCCTTAGCCCGAACAGTTGGATGGCGCTCTTCGGCGTCTCCTCCGAGGAAGAGATTGCCGCAGTAAACGACAGAATCGTCTCAGGTGTTCGGACCGCCGAGGCAGAGCTGGAAGAAACGCGGCAACGAAACGGGAAGAAGGTGTTGGGTGCGGATGCGTTAAGGAAGCAGCCGATCAATAAGCCCTACACCCCTAAAAAGTTCAGCAAGAAAATGTGGTGTGTCTGCAGTGATCTATCACTCCGCATTCAATTCATTCAGTTCATTCAACAGCTCATCGCAGAGGCTCGCGAAGTTACGCGCCTGTGGAAGATGGGAGACCTCTCCAGGCCCTTTCCACTGGGACTATTCCCCCCTCGTTTTCCCCGCCTTGCTAACCTTAGGCCAGCCGCCGACCTTTGCTGCTCAATCTGATAACGCAGGATACGTGTATCTAGAGCGCAAGAAGAGCGCCTAGACCCCAAAATAATCGCCGCTTTATCCGTCTTGCACTCGCCGCTCGGAGGATGTCTGACTCAGATCGACCTCTTCCTAAACTGTCGCTCAGTCAGCTCGGGCGCGGCCGTTTCGAGTAGGCCGCCTACAAAAATAAAATAACTCTATCTTAGCGAGCTCTCAAGAACTGCTCATTGAGGAGAGGATGATCTTGCTCACAGTCGGGCTCACTGTCGCAACTGCCCGCGAGAACTTCCAGGCAGTTACAATTATAGGTACAGTTTTGCGACCCGGTGTCACATCGACAACGAAGAGTCCCGCCAACACTGCGAACATTTTGACACTCTCCATCGTTGAGCTCATCGATAAGAATTCCTGCCCCAATGCCCACAGCTCCGCTGATAGGATCGACCAGCGACTGCCCCGCAAGCCCTACCAAATCTACGATATCAATAAGGTCCGCGTGAGCAGTCTGACCCAACACGCACATAGCAACCAATAGAATGCACGCCGGAAAATTTATTATCTTTCTCATAAACTTCTCCCAGATATTACCGTTATCTCGAAATTACTATTTCAAGTATTCGCCAAAAATGCTCATCCACCACCGGGATGTCAGGGTGACAATCTGTTTGTTCGTTCAGAGGCGGACAGCCCGATCCCCCCATCTGCGCGCAGCCGCACTGAAATTCACAATTACTGGCTCCCATATCACAAAAACAGTGCCCATGGGGGAGATCGACACAAGATGGACTCCCGTCTTGGCCTTCGGTAAGAGGATCAAGGGCTGGACCGATAATCGACCGTCTTTCTTTTGGTACAATGGTATGGGGTTGAACAAAATCGGCCCTCGCCACGTTGTCCAATAGAGCGAAGAGACCGATCGCAAGGACTATGGACGCGAAAATATTCTTCATAAAAACCTTAAACAGCTATAAACCACGACAAAACAACCGGCCGACAAAAACCGCGCGGATACCTCCTCTTCGCCTGCTCCCGTAAGACTGCTTCAGAAAAAATGTAAAAAAATACAGCAAGGGGGTCACGGTGATACCGCGAGGAGCAGAGCCAAGCTGGCACAGGCTCTGTTTTTTATCTTGGTGAGCCCTCTTTGTTGCTGGGTCGCCCTCCGGGCTCCCACTATAGCAGTCCCACCACAAGGCTACTCCTTTCCGACATTTCTAACGAGGATTGCTATAAAGCCGCGGCCATGAACAGGAGCATTTTCAAGGGCTTATCGCCTTCCTCCTTCCCACCATAACCTCCGCAATTACATGGCGACGAAATTACCCCTTGGACGTGCGTCTTACAAACATTCGCCCCGTATAGAAAGAAAACCAATCTGGATACAACCGTGATTAACCTTCACTTCCCCTGCGAAACTGGATTCGCTTCTCATTGACCACCTCGGCGGGATGACTGCTACAACCATCTCCTCACTTTCTTGCAGTACTCACTGTACCGCACACCGAACTTTTGCATCAGCACAGCTTCCTCCGCCACCACAAACTGTCTGTCGATTGCCCATACAAACATTGGAACTACAAACCAAGGAGAGAGCGAGCCAAGTAAAATTGCAACTCCCATAAGCAAGACAACCATCCCTATATAAATAGGATTACGAGAATACTGATAGAGGCTGGTACTCACCAGAGTGGTGGACTCTTCGAAGGGTTTGATGGCAGTCTGATGTATTCGAAAAAGCCGAGCACACCAAAGAACAATGCCAATCCCTAGGCAACCGACTGGGATACCTAGCAAGCAGAAAAATTGACTAAATATTTGTCTCCCGGGGAACCATGCGTGCAATCCCACCATACTAAGGATACCAATAAGCAAATACGACGGAGGATACAATCTCATGCAATTTTCTCCTCCCAACGCTTCTTCTCGGCCGCATAGAGGTCAGCAAACCTACCAGCGGCAATGGCCTGTCGAATCGTGCCCATGAGATCTAAGTAGTGAGTGAGATTATGAATGCTCAGCAGCTGCGGGCCGAGCATCTCGCCTACCTTAAAGAGATGATGCAGGTATGCACGGGAATAGTTGCGACAAGCTACGCATAAACACGAACTATCAAGTGAGCCGTCATCCGAAGCATGTTGGGCATTCTTAATATTGATAAACGGTTCGGTGCCCTTCACAAAGGCCCGCCCAAATCGTCCCGCTCGCGTCGGCATGACACAATCAAAGAGATCTATTCCTTCCGATACGGCTTGCACAATATCTTCGGGGGTGCCGACGCCCATCAGATACCTAATCTTTCCAGGAGGAAGCTGATCAACATGGTAGCTCAACACCTCATACATGCGCTCCTTTGGCTCCCCAACACTCAGGCCGCCAATGGCGGTCCCATCAAAACGCAAACTCGAAATTCCTTCAGCCGACCGCGCCCGAAGATCCGGAAATAACCCTCCCTGTGTAATGCCAAAAAGCGCGGTGGCAGGGCGAGTGCGGGCATCGATGCAGCGTTTGGCCCAGCGCAGCGTCAGCGCAAGCGAGCGCTCTACCTCGGCATGAGATAGTCCCGAACTCGGGCATTCATCAAGCGCCATCGCAATATCAACCCCGAGTGTTTCCTGAATATGTACTGCCTTCTCAGGGCTTAAGAACTGCAGCGAGCCGTCAAGATGAGAGCGGAATTCGACGCCTTCCTCACTGAGACGCCGCAATGTTTTAAGACTGAAAATCTGATAGCCGCCGCTGTCACTCAGTATTGCCTTATGCCACCCCGTAAAGGAGTGAATCCCCCCCAGTCGAGCAACCAATTGTTCTCCGGGGCGAAGCCATAGGTGATAGGTGTTAACAAGCATGATCTGCGCGCCGGCTTGCCTGAGCCGTTCAGTGTCGACGCCCTTGACGCTGGCTCGCGTGCCAACCGGCATAAATTGAGGAGTCTCGAATGTCCCATGGGACGTAAAAAACTTCCCGGTTCTAGCTTTACCGGCGCGGGTGATTTCTTTAAAGGTTGGCTTCATAATAAATTACGGCACCGCCATGACACGCTCTAGAAGTGGCCACTGCTACAACCGATTGCATAAATCAAATTCCTTCAGCCCCTGCTGCCAAGGAAAAACGCCAACCCCCTGCAATAGCAATGTTTCCCCGCCTGCATAAAGGCAAATCGCCTCGGATCCCTTAACGGCGGTCTTAAATGATCTCAAATTCTGCAATTCTTCCGTACGCACAGATTTTCCGGATTTAATTTCAATCAACAAGGTGGGAAGACCCGCCCGTTCGACGATTAAGTCGATTTCGGCATGGTCCTTAGTGAGTAAATAAGAGAGCTGATACTGCCTGCCTTGATAGTCTAAGTTTGCCCGAATTTGATTTATGATAAATGTTTCAAATAACTTGCCGTAATCATATGTAGCTTGCTCGATAGGATTGTCGATCGATAGACGCAGGGCCCTCAACACCCCAGTGTCAAACCAATAAAACTTGGGTGCTTGACGCTGGCGCTTGCGTATAGATTGATGAAACGGCTCTAAGAACATGCCCACCAATGTGTCCTCCAGAATTTGGTAGTAGTTTTTGACATTACTGGGCGAGGTTAGGCAATCATCAGCTATCTTCTTAAAATTAATCACAGAAGCATTTGATTGAGCCGCAACTTGAAGAAATCTTCGAAATGGAGGGAGAGCGCGTATGGCCTGCTCAGCAACTACTTCTTCCTGAAGATAGGTCTCAGTATAGGACTGCAAAAATCGGGAGCGCGCTTGGGGCGAGTCAAGCTGCAGCACCCCAGGCAAGGTTCCCCAGGCCAGCGCAGCTTCAAGATCAAAACTTTTCCCTAACTCAGTATAGGTGAGCGGAAAAAGCCGGTAGGTAAAAGCTCGTCCGGCAAGCAGGTTAGCGGCACCACGCCGAAGTTTTCGCGCTGAAGATCCCGTCAACGCGAAGAATAACTTGTGCTTCTCTATAAGACGGTGCACTACATCCAGAAGTGCCGGGACTTTCTGAACCTCGTCAATCACTATCCAGCGCCTACTTGAGCCAAGTGCCAGACTTTCAAGTAAGTCAGGGTAGGCTTGCAGTCTGGAAAGCTTGTCTACCTCTAGGAGATCAACTGTATATGCTTCCGGAGGGGGAAATAGTTCGGATATCAAGGTAGACTTACCAGTTCCACGCGCTCCAAAAAGAAAAAAACTATGATTTTTCAATATAGTAAGAGTTCGTGCATACATGATGTGCAAATGTACGCCATTTCAACATCATACACAACCTCTGCGCTGGCGTAATAAACTAACGGTAATAAAGAACCCAGTCCCACGCCGCTTGGGCCACGCGCCTATAGTACCGCCATGCCATCCCCATAACTCAGAAAGCGGAAGCCACTCGCGAGCGCGTGGTGATAGCTCCTCTCAAGAAGTTTCCGCCCCATAAAAGCTTCTACCAAAAGAAGGTGAGACGATCCGGATTGATGGAAATTGGTCACCATGCCATCAACTATGTGAAAGGGGAATCCCGGTGCAATAAAAATGGATGCTTCCCGCTCAATCGGTTCATCGGCCAAAGAGCTGCGAGATCGCACCATGCTTTCAAGGGCCCGTACCACCGTCGTGCCAACTGCAATTACCCTCCTTCCCGCCCGCCGTGCAGCTTGGAGACGTTCCAAGAGTGCACCGTCATAGTGGTAGCGTTCGGGCGGTGGTTGAGGCGGGCCTACCTGCCCAGGACGCGAAAGCGGCTGAACACTTGCCAGTCCCACATGCAAGACCACAAACTCAAGTCCGACACCGCGCGCACCCAAGCGCTCAAGAAGCTCAGGAGTGAAGTGCAGGCTTGCCGTCGGCGCCGCCACCGAACCCTGAACCGCGGCAAAGTGAGGCTGATAGTCTGCTACATCCTGAGAATCACCCCTGCCGTCACGAATATAGGGTGGGATAGGCATGCTTCCGTGCTCTAAAATTAGAGATCGCTGAGAAGTCGCACCATCAACATTCGTAAATCGTAATCGCACCCGACTCTCCGCAGCCCTGCCACACACTTCTGCTATTAGCTGTTCAGAAAAGTTTAGCTGCATCCCCGGGGATAGCTTACGCAGCGGTTTTGCTAGACAGATCCATTCACTGCTTGACTCTTCTTGTAGAAGCAATACTTCAATTTGAGCGCCAGTTGGAAGTGTACCAAAGAGACGTGCAGGAATTACCTGACTACGATTAAAAACAAGAACATCTTGTGGACCTAACAACTCGGGAAGTTGCGTAAAACACACCTCCCTCAGTACCCCGTTCTCTCGTGAAACAACCAGCAGGCGGGCTGTATCATAGGGTCGGCAAGGACGCTGGGCTATACGCTCAGGAGGAAGCGCATAGGTGAACGGCTCCAAGGGTACTCGCGCTACCTCCAAACGGCTGCCCTACGACGCTTATTGAAGCTTTTTGCGGAACGATTCAAAGATGTCTATTGGAACCGGAAACAAGATAGTTGAATTATGTTCGGCTGCTATAGTACGCAAGGTTTCAAGGTAGCGCAGCTGTAGAGCGGCAGAATTCTCCGACATGATTTTTGCGGCAGACGTTAGCTTTTCAGCCGCCTGGTATTCACCCTCCGCCTGAATGATTTTAGCGCGCCGCTCTCGTTCTGCCTCGGCCTGCCGAGCCATAGCCCGCTGCATATCCTGCGGAAGATCAATGTGCTTAACCTCCACCAGTGAGACCTTAATTCCCCATGGATCCGTTTGATGATCGATGATTTCCTGAATCCGCTTATTGATCTGCTCCCGCTCGGAAAGCAAGTCGTCAAGATCGGCCTCGCCACATACACTACGAAGTGTTGTCTGAGCCAACTGACTGGTGGCAAAGAGGTAGTTCTCAACCTGCACCAGAGCCTTGGCAGGCTCAATGACCCGAAAGTAGAGAACCGCATTGACCTTAACCGATACGTTGTCCTTGGTGATAACATCCTGCGACGGCACATCCATGGTGACCGTGCGCTGGTCTACCTTTTCAAGTTTCTGAATGAAAGGAATGACCAATACGAGTCCGGGGCCCCGTACCCCTGACAGCCGTCC
Organism: uncultured Bdellovibrionales bacterium; assembly: GCA_964584675.1. Lineage (GTDB taxonomy): Bacteria > Bdellovibrionota_C > UBA2361 > UBA2361 > JBGSMV01 > CAZPBV01. The sequence goes on along the minus strand of CAZPBV010000032.1, from coordinate 8,401 downwards.
GAGGAAAAACACTACCCCGCGTTCATACTCCTTAAGTATATGAATGGCTGACTTCAGAATAACGACTGCCACAATTAAGAGGGGAATAAGCGCGCCGAAACCTTGCATGATCAATTCTCCTTATAATTCGCTTCGAAACTCTTAACACATGCGCCATCCAATTTCCAACGATTCACTCCGCCGAAACCTAGAAGCGGTTCTTGAAACCACTTCTCCCATCGCATCAGACTATCTTTCGAACTTCAAGCACCAGCCCCTCGCGTATTCCCGCCACCTCAATTGCCGCCCCTGCCTCGATAATGCCCTCGTTGGAAACAGCATTCCAATACTCACCATTCAGAAACACACGGCCGCTTGCCGCCACATTCTCAACAGCCTTGCCGCGCTGCCCAATAAGCCCCGATGCTCCGGTCGTGGGGGCCTTTTTCATAACACGCACCGCTTGCGTGGCGACGTAAAGCATAAAAAGCCCAAGAAAGGCTGCAAGTGGTACAACCATTTCGAAAGCCACGCTCAAGCCGGGGGCTTGAGATACGTCGACGAGGTAGATGGCGCCAAGAACCATAGAAATTACTCCACCCACTCCCAATATGAGACTTCCGGTATACAACTCGGCTCCTATGAGGAGAGCTCCCACCACCAAGAGCATTACCGCACCCTGACTAATCGGAATGATTTGGCTCACCGCGAGCGCCAGAATGAGGCAGATGACGCCCACCACTCCCGGGAGAATGGCTCCCGGATTATACAATTCGATCGAAATGCCGGTCGTGGCTGCCAGCCATAGCAAGGCAGCAATATTAGGATTTGAAAGCACGTTCAAGAGCTCATTCTGATAGGAGATATCAACGTAGCGTTTCTCCAAACCAGAATAATCTCCAAGCACCACCGGCTGGGACTCGACCTGAACCTCTTTGCCTTTGATTTGTCTCAGAAGATCGTCCAGATCATCGGCAACCAAATCAATCACCCCCTGTTTGAGCGCCTCTTTTTCGGTAATAGAGCTACTTTCTTTAACTGCCTTCTCGGCCCACGCCACATTGCGGCCCCTTCGTTCCGCAATCGACTTTACCATGGCAATGGTCATGTTCTCTGCCTTGGCGCGCATATCGCCTTCAATGTTCTTTCCGTCCCCGGCAACGGGGTGAGCAGCTCCTATACTGGTACCAGGAGCCATGGCAGCAATATGTCCGGCAAGGGTAATAAACACTCCCGCAGAGGCGGCAGTTGAACCGCTTGGGGCAACATAAATAACGACGGGAACTTTGGAGCGGAAAATGCTCTGAATCATGCGTTGGGTCGTATCAAGAATACCGCCCGGGGTATGGAGCTGAACAATAAGGAGCTTCGCTCCCTGCTGCTCAGCCAGTGCAATACCATCATCCAAATAACCGGCAGTGCCCGGCAATATCATCATATCCATATTGAGGACAATAACGTGACCACCACCACCCGACGAATCAGCCGAGGCGATGGGGAAGTTGCTCCAAGCAGCAAAAATAGCCAAGAAACCGAATAATCGTTTAAGCCAAGTCTTCATCACCCTACCAAGTCCTCATTCGACAACCATTCCTTCAAGACTTTTAAGTCATTCCAAAATTCCCGTTTGCAAGCAGCACTGGCCAGCACCTCCGCCAAGGGGTGGGTCAAAAGAACATTCATCTGACCCACTCTAAAAGGAATGCCACGCACTACCTCATGATCTTCTGAAGACTTGAACTGGCACAATGAGCGCAAGGCCTCACGCCCCAAGGAAACTGCCATTATATCGGCAGTCAGCTGCCCTGCCAACTCGGAAGCATTTCCCATCCAGACGTCTTTGGACGATATGTTCATTCCCTTCTCGATAGCAGCATGAGCCAGTTGATGTTCCTGCGATGACAATCCGCCATGATGGACAAAAGCAAATCGCCTCCGACTGGAACGCAAATAGCGCTCCGGGACTCCTCCAGGATAAAGCCCCCCCAAAGACCTGAGAGTTGCTACGAAAGCATCAAGGACCGAAGACTCCAACACCTATAACCTCAAAACCGAATCAAGAATTCTATTGGCAACCCGACTCTTATAGGTAGTGGCAACTTCTTCCTGCCGACCCGTGCGATCCACCATCCAGACCCGGTTGGTGTCGAGCTCCAGAGCATCCTGCGCAAAATTGCCCACAATCATATCCGCATTTTTGGAAGTCAACTTGTTCCTGGCCTCAGTCAGGAGATCTTCTATTTCTCCTGTTTCAACTGCAAAACCAACGAGCGTGGGACGAGCGCCAAGATTGCCGCGACTAACCGATTTCCTCCACGCTCCTATGTCAGACAGAATATCCGGGTTAAGCTCCAACTCAAGTTTTAACGGTGAGTTATCCTTTTTAAGTTTATGTGAAGCCTCGCGCATCGGGCGATAATCGGCCACCGCGGCCGACATAATGACGATGTCGGGCTGAGAGATAGGCGCGCCCTCAGCCTCATCCGCAGCCATTTGACCTTTTGCAATTTTCATAACTTTTTCATACATCTCCTGCGCCGAAATGACCTGGAGACAGCGAACCGGCCCGGGAACGCGCGGTCGCATGGGGCCATGAACAAGTGTAACTTCAGCACCGCGGCGAAAGGCTTCGCGAGCAAGGGCTACTCCCATTTTTCCAGAAGATCTGTTGGTAAGGTAGCGAACCGGATCAATGTACTCCCTCGTCGGTCCCGTCGTGATGAGCACATGCTTGCCCGAAAAGTCTCCAAAGGAGAGCAGTCGTCGTACATGATAAAAAATCTCTGATGGTTCGGCCAGCCGTCCCGACCCGCTCCAGCCACATGCCAAAGCCCCCTCAGCAGGGTCAACAAAGTGAACCCCCCGAGCACGCAGGATAGCAATATTTTCCTTGGTTTTAGGGTGCTCAAGCATATTGACGTTCATTGCAGGCGCGATGATGAC
>CAZPBV010000032.1:4731-5469 GCA_964584675.1 uncultured Bdellovibrionales bacterium | reverse complement strand
AGCAATACAATCGGCAGTAGCGGGCGCAACAACATAGACATCCGCCCAATCGGCCAACTCAATATGACCAAAACCACCGGCACCTCCTCCTTCCCAGAACCCACTAAAGACCGGATGCCCGGTAATGGCCGACATAGTGGTCGTAGTAATAAACTCACGAGCCGAATCGGTCATCACCACTCTCACCTCATAGCCCCAAGACACCATGAGTCGCGCAAGCTCCACTGCCTTGTAAGCCGCTATAGATCCGGTAACACCGAGGAGTACCCGGCGCTTCTCGCTCATATCGCCAGTAGCGTTTTTCGAAACGTTCCCCAAATTTTCGGTATGGTGCGTATTCATGCAACTTCTCCAAGTATAAATGGGTTAGATTGTGCCTCTTCCCCCAGGGTGGTTTCCGGCCCATGACCAGGCAGCACTCTGGTGTCGCTTGGGAGAGAACTCATGAGGGAGCGAATACTATTCATGAGGGTTCGATAACTCCCCCCCGGCAAATCCGTTCGACCAATAGCACCTTTAAATAAGACGTCGCCGGATATCAGCATCCCCGAACTCTCGTGGTAAAAAGCTACGTGCCCCGGCGAATGACCCGGACAAAAGAGCACTTCAAATTGGTAAGGACCAAATGATACCCGGTCCCCACCATCGATAAGAGTATTCGGCTCAGGACAATTAGCCATATCACCCGGCGGCACTCCAAAGAGGGAACAAAGCTCAACAACATGAGAACGCATTTCA